>JAYSYB010000440.1:0-4157 GCA_043716775.1 Rubrivivax sp. | reverse complement strand
CCTGGGCGATTGGACCGCACAGCTGGTACCGGCCGGTCGCCGGGTCACCGCGCGAGTGGTCGCCAAGGAACCCGCTGTGCTCTGTGGCACGCCCTGGTTTGCAGGCTGCGTGGCAGCGCTGGACCCTGCGGCACAGATCGCCTGGCGGTTTGAAGACGGCGACGCGGTGCCGCTGGGCGCCGAGGTCTGCCAAGTCGTCGGCGACGCCCGCGCACTGCTCAGCACCGAACGGCCGGCGCTCAACTTCATCCAGATGCTTTCGGCCGTGGCCACCCAGACCCAAGCATACGTGCGGGCCATCGCAGGCCTGTCACCCAACCCCCGCGGCTGCGCGGTGCTTGACACCCGCAAGACCTTGCCGGGGCTGCGCCAGGCCCAGAAGTACGCGGTGCGCGTCGGTGGTGGCAGCAATCAGCGCCTGGCCTTGTGGGACGGCATCCTCATCAAGGAAAACCACATTGCTGCGGCCGGTGGCATTGCCTCTGCGCTGACTGCTGCGTTTGCGCTCGATGCCGGCGTTACAGTGCAGGTGGAAGTCGAAAACCTGACTGAACTCGAACAAGCCCTGTCCGCTGGCGCCCGGCATGTGCTGCTGGATGACTTTTCTTTCGGCGACATGGAGCGCGCCTGTGCGATCAACGCCGGGCGCGCGGAACTTGAAGTCTCTGGTGGTGTCAGCCTGGACACCATCCGCCAGATCGCCGCCACGGGGGTGGACCGAATTTCCGTCGGCAAGCTGACCAAAGATATACGCGCCATCGACTTCTCGATGCGCATCGATCGCTGAGCACCCATCGGGCGCGCGGGCTGTTGGTCCACCGTGCAGACGAAGGCTTTTCCTTCGATGTTCTGCAACCCCGCCCACCCATCGAGAACGGCATGAAGAAGCACCGAGTGTTGCCCCCCGCTCCTACCGCCCTTTGAGCGCGGGCATCGTGTTTTCTACCGGCCTGCTGCTAACAGTGGTAACCGCTTGCGCACCGCCAATCTGGCGCTGGCGCAGGTGCCCAGGGCACAGGGACGAAGCCGGCCCCGCCGACGCCTAGCCGGTCTCATCCGCAGCCGGCTACGAATGGGTGCATGTTCACCCGGGACGCGACAGCTCTGCATCACGCTGGTGATCTACTAGGCCCTGAACGTCTTCAGCGGGAGCGAACAGGTGCTGACGCCCGAAGGATCCGTGGCCATGTTGTAAATTGCGCTGGCCGCCTGGAGGCGAACGCGAATGGCCTGCACCAGTTCGGGTGGTGCGGCCACACGCACCTGTTCGCCCTGGCGCAGCAGGTCCATCACCAGTTCCGTGTCGTCCACATAGGGCAGAGTCAGCTCCCAGCTGCCATCCGAAAGCCAGCGCCCCCGCTGCTGCGGGTGCCATTCTTCGCGGCTGGCCCACTGTGCTGCCTGTGCGTTGAAGACCAGCACCGCCCAGCGCTGCTGGCCGCCGGCGTAGATGCCATAGCCGGCGTCCATCTCGGCCTGCACGCGCTTCATCGACACGTCCTTGGCCTTGGCGGGCAGCATGTCGGCCTCTTCCATGGCGTCCAGCGCAAAGCGGCGTAACGCTTCAACTCGGTGGCACCAGGCGTCCAGGTACCAGGTGTTGCGGTAGTGCACCAAGCGCTGTGGTGACACGTCGCGCTCGCTGACCTCGCCGCGCCCGCGCGTCAGGTAGCGCAGGTGCAGGCGGCGCCGCTGCAGCAGGGCGTTGCTGACGCGCTCAAAAAAGCGGCTGGGCACCGGTCGCCGCAGCGCCGTGACGACCTTGATGCGCTTGATAAGGCGATCGGCCGCGTCGGCGCCCTCCCCGCTGCCCAGCATCTGGTGGATACGGTCCAGCAGCGGCTGCAGGTGGCGGCTGAGCAGACCGTCACTGTCCAGACCCGCCAGCAGTTGCTGTGCGGTCAGCAACGAGTACAGCTCGGATTCGTTGAACCACAGGCCCGGCAGTTCCTGACGCGGGCTTGTAGCGCCTGCGGCTCCGAAGCCGTAGCCGCGCGCGACGCGGTCATATTCGATCGGCGCGCCCATGCGGCTTCGCAGAAATTCGAAGTCGCGCTTCAACGTCGCTGGCGAGACTTCCAGCTCATCCAGCAGCGTCTGGAAGTTGACGTGGCCGCGCGCGCGGATCAACGCTTCGATGCGGTACAGCCGCGCGGTGTTGTTGGCCATGGTGCCGGGCCTGCCGCCTTCAGTTCAAGCCGACGATGCGGCCTTGCTCGTCAAGATCGATGCGCTCTGCCGACGGCACCTTGGGCAGGCCCGGCATGGTCATAATGTCGCCACACACCATCACCACAAATTCGGCGCCCGCGGCCAGCCGCACTTCACGCACTTCAAGCACGTGGCCGCTGGGTGCGCCGCGCAGTTTGGGATCCGTGGAGAAGCTGTACTGCGTCTTGGCGATGCACACCGGGAAATGACCATAACCCGTGTCTTGCAGGTGCTGGATCTGCGCCCGCACGGCGGCGCTGGCACGCACGTCGGCTGCGCCGTAGGTGCGCGTGGCGACCAGGCGCACTTTCTCCCACAGCGGGTCTGCGTCTTCGTAGCTGAAGCGCAAGGTGCTTGGCGTGTCGCACAGGCGCACCACTTCATGCGCCAGCGCGGCCGCGCCGGCACCGCCTTCGGCCCAGTGGCGCGCCGTGTGCACCGCCACGCCACGCTCTCCGATGCGCTGGCGCAGCAGCGCGTGTTCGCCTTCGGTGTCGCTGGAAAAATGGTTGATGGCCACCACACACGGCAGGCCGAAGACCTCTTGCAGGTTGTGCAGGTGGCGCTCCATGTTGGCCAGGCCGCGGGCTAGCGCGCCCAGGTCTTCCGTGTCCAACGCGGCCAGTTCTACGCCACCGTGATACTTGAGCGCACGCACCGTGGCCACCAGCACCGCGCAGGCCGGGCGCAGACCGGACTTGCGGCACTTGATGTCGATGAACTTTTCGGCACCCAGGTCAGCGCCGAAGCCGGCCTCGGTGACCACGTAGTCGCCCAGCCGCAGCGCGGTGCGTGTGGCGATGATCGAATTGCAGCCGTGCGCAATGTTGGCAAAGGGCCCGCCGTGCAGCAGCGCCGGGTTGTTTTCCAGCGTCTGCACGAGGTTGGGCGCCAGTGCATCCTTCAGCAGCACTGCCATCGCGCCGTGCACGCGCAGGTCGCTGGCGCGAACCGGATGACGGCCACGCGTCTCGGCCACGACGATGCGGCCCAGCCGTTCTTTCAGGTCTTGCAGCGACGTCGCCAGGCACAGGATGGCCATCACTTCAGAAGCCACCACGATGTCAAAACCGTCCTGCCTTGGGTAGCCGTTGGTCGCGCCGCCCAGGCCCACGGTCAGCTGCCGCAGCGCGCGGTCGTTCATGTCCATGACACGGCGCCACGTTATGCGTCGCAGGTCGATGTCCAGCGTGTTGCCATGGTGCACGTGGTTATCCAGTGCCGCCGCCAGCAGGTTGTTGGCCAGCGCTATTGCCGAGAAATCACCGGTGAAGTGCAGGTTGATGTCCTCCATCGGCACCACCTGTGCATAGCCGCCCCCGGCCGCCCCACCCTTCATGCCAAAGACAGGGCCAAGAGACGGTTCACGCAGTGCGATCACGGCCTTCTTGCCGATGCGGTTGAGCGCGTCCCCAAGGCCCACCGTGGTCGTCGTCTTGCCTTCACCGGCTGGCGTGGGGCTGATGGCGGTGACGAGGATCAACTTGCCTTCGGGCCTGCCCGCCAGCGAATCGACAAAAGGCAGTGCCAGCTTGGCCTTGAAGTGGCCGTAAGGGATGAGGTGTTCGTCGCCAATGCCTAGCCGCTCTTGCGCCAGGCTGGTGATGCGCCGTAGCGTGGCGTGGCGTGCGATCTGGATGTCGCTCTGCACTTTGCTCTGGGGCAAATCGGTCTCCTTGGGGCAACTGCTTTCGGCCATGAAAAAACGCCCTGAGCGGGCGTTTGTTCATTTGGCGGAGTCGAAGGGATTCGAACCCTTGATGCAGGTTTTGCCCACATACTCCCTTAGCAGGGGAGCACCTTCGGCCACTCGGTCACGACTCCGGCGAAGCTTTGCATTCTAGCTGCAAGCAGCCAGGCGTCATTCAAGCTTGCGTTGTTTCCTGGTCGAGGCCAAAAGCCTTGTGCAGCGCGCGCACCGCCAGCTCCATGTACTTCTCGTCGAT
>JAYSYB010000439.1:0-12487 GCA_043716775.1 Rubrivivax sp. | reverse complement strand
AACCGCCGGCTGGCTAATTTGTCTCTTTCCGCTTCCCAGACTCGCACCCTCAACCCGGCCCAGCTAGAGGCCGTGCACCACCTCAGCGGCCCGTGCCTTGTGCTGGCCGGAGCGGGGTCGGGCAAGACGCGTGTCATCGTGCACAAGATCGCCCGGCTGCTGCAGCACGGCCTGCTGCCGAAGCAGATCGCCGCCATCACCTTCACCAACAAGGCCGCGCAGGAAATGCGCGAGCGGGCCAAGTCGCTCGTCGGGCCGCGCGCGGCCAAGGACCTGGCGGTCAGCACCTTTCACAGCCTGGGCGTGCGCATGCTGCGCGCTGACGGCACGAAGGTGGGCTTGAAGCCCAACTTCAGCATCCTCGACAGCGACGACGTGCTGGGCGTGCTGCGCGACGCCGGCGGAAGCACCGACAACGCGCTGGCGCGGCGCTGGCAGTGGGCCATCAGCCTGTGGAAAAACCAGGGCCTGGACGCCGATGGCGCCGAGGCGGCCGCTGCGGACGACAACGAAGCCGTGGCGGCGCGCGTGATGCGGCTGTACCAGGAACGGCTGCAAGCCTTTCAGGCCGTGGACTTCGACGACCTGATCAAGCTGCCGCTGGTGCTGCTGCAACGTGACGAAGAAGCGCGCGCCAAGTGGCAAGAGCAGTTCCACCACATCCTGGTGGATGAGTACCAGGACACCAACACCGTGCAGTACGAACTGCTGAAGATGCTGGTAGGCCCACGCGCACTCTTCACCGCGGTGGGCGACGACGATCAGAGCATCTACGGCTGGCGTGGCGCCACGATCGACAACCTGAAGCGCCTGCCGCAAGAGTACCCGCTGCTGAGGGTGATAGCGCTGGAACAAAACTACCGCAGCACCGGCCACATCCTGCGCGCGGCCAATGCAGTGATTGCCGGCAACCCGAAGATCTTCGAGAAAAAACTGTGGAGCGACCTGGGTGATGGCGACCCGGTGCGGGTGCTGGAATGCGACGGCGAAGAGCACGAAGCAGAGCGTGCCGTGGCACGCATCCAGTCCTTGCGCAGCGGTGGCTCCAGCAGCGGCGCCACGCTCAACTTCAGCGACTTCGCTGTGCTCTACCGCGCCAACCACCAGGCCCGCGTCTTCGAGCAGAAACTGCGCGCGGCGCAGATCCCGTACAAGGTTTCAGGCGGCCAGAGTTTCTTCGACCGCGCCGAGATCAAGGACCTGTGCGCCTGGTTGCGGCTGCTCGTCAATCAGGACGACGACCCCGCTTTCCTGCGCGCCGTGACCACACCCAAACGGGGCATCGGCCACCAGACGCTGGCGTCGCTGGGCGAGTTTGCATCGCAGTGGAAAGTGAGCCTTTTTGAAGCCCTGTTTTCACCCAGCCTGCCTGCTGCACTGAAGGGCAAGGCCATCGACGCGCTGCATGAATTTGGCCGTGAGGTGAATGACCTGCAGCACCGCGCCGCGCGCACCACGGGCGCGGAAGACGCCAAGGCTTTGCTGCTGAACTGGATCAAGGACATCGGCTATGAACAGCACCTGCGCGACGGTGAAGACAGCGAAAAACTGGCCGCTGCGCGCTACAGCAACGTGCTGGATTTCATCGACTGGATGGCGCGCCGCTGCGGCGGCGAGATCACGCAGGACGGCGGTAACTTTCAAAGTGAACGCATAAGCGTGCTGCAGGTGGCGCAGACCATCAGCGTCATCATCAGCCTGGCCGACCGCGGTGATGAGCAGGACGTGGTGACGCTGTCCACGCTGCACGCCGCCAAGGGGCTGGAGTGGCCGCACGTCATCTTGGCCGGCATCAACGAAGGCTTGTTGCCCTTTCGCAGCGGCAGCGAAGACAAACACAGCGACATGACGCCAGAGCGCCTGGAAGAAGAACGTCGCCTCATGTACGTGGGCATCACGCGCGCGCAACACACGCTGGCGGTGAGCACGCTGCGCCGGCGCAAGAAGGGCCGCGACACCGTGGTGGGCGTGCCCAGCCGCTTTATCGCCGAGATGAAGCTGGACGAAGCCAAGACGAAAGAGGACCCGCGTGAAAGGCTGAAGAAGATGCGGGATGCGATGGCGGCCAAGGTGGCGGCTGCGCCTGCAGCTGGCGGCTGAAGAGGCGGCCTGCTCCCATCTGGCCGGTGCCTGGGCTGGCAGCTGCTCGGGTGCTCAGCGAGGTGCTGGCAACCTACGACGGCAAGAAGTCCACCGGCCAGTTGACCACCATCGCTTCCACGTCCTTGGCCCTGAAGTCAAAGCCGCGGATGCGCGCCAGCAACTTCTTTTCCAGTTCATCAGCCTTCAATTCGCTGCTGACGATGCGCAGGCCGGCCACCTCGCCGCCGGGCGCGATCTTCAATTCCAGCACCACCTTGCCCTGCAGCGCCGGGTCGGCGCGCAGTGCGCGGTTGTAGATGGCGTAGATGGCGTCCTTGTTGCGTTCAAGGACGAGCCCCTCACAGGGGCGGTAAGCCACCACGATGCGGTCGCTGCCGTCCCACAGCAGGTACGGTGTGGTGGCACGGCCGGCCAGCGACAGGCCGCAGCCGTCGGACATCTGGCGCGTCGGGTCCAGCGGATCGCGCGCGGCGGGACTCTGCCCGCCCTGCGCCGGCACGCTGGTGCTGGCCGGCGTGTTGTTTTCGGAATAGCGCGCCGCGTCCACCATCAGCAGCGACCCGCCCTCTTGAGTGCCTGACAGCGGCATCACCGTTGGGGCGGATCACGGGGTTGCGCTCGTGGCTCTGGTTGAAGCTGATCTACTGGACGTTGCTGCCGTCCGCGGCCATGCTGTGCAGGTTCATGACCCGCTCGCGCTCGTATTCGTCAGCGGCAAAGTAGGCCCGGCCCAGGGTCTGCATGCGGCTGCTCTTGGCCTGGCGGTTGCTGGAAAAGATGATGCCGCGGTTGGCCGCCAGGTAGACCGGGCCCACATCGTCGGCGTCGCTGCTGGCGGTGATGCCTGAAGCTGCCGCCGGTGAGGCTGGTGCCCGTCATGTCGTATCCCAGACGTTCCAGCGCCCGGTGCATGCGGGCTGGCCGTTGATGGTGGACGTGTTGCCGGTCAGGCACTTCATGACGAAGACGATCTTCTTGCCGTCGTAGCTGACTTCAGGGTCGGACGCGTCGCCCTGGCCTTGCGTGAAGCGCGCGGTGAGGTTGCGCTCGGTGGCGCTGGCGCTGGACTTCTCGCGCAGCATCAGGTCGCCGCCCGGCGCGCTGTTGGCGTCAGTAGGGTTCATGCCGACGGCCGTGGCGCGGTGCAGGGCGGAAGGCAGACTCAACATCGTCGTCGTCTCCCAGGCAAATTATTGGCAGGAACTACGGGTGACTGCACTTGCGGATGGGCTTGCGGCTGCAGCAGCCGTGTCCGGCAAACCGTGCAGCAGACCCAAAGACGCGTGCAGCACGCCGTGTGCATCGACGAGCACGGCGTCGACGCCACTCGTCTGCTCCACCAGCGCCAGGCCGCGCTCGGCACCCAACACAAAGACGGCCTTGGACAGCGCTTGGCTGGTCAGGCCGTCGGGCGCCAGGATGGTCACGCTGCGCAAGCCGCGCGGGCTTTGTCCCGTACCCAGGTCGATCAGGTGGTGCACACGTTCTGCGCCATCGTCAAAATAACGTTCGTAGTCGCCGGATGTCGAGATCGACACGTTTTCCAGCGGCAGCACTGCCACCGCTTCACCGACGCGGTGCGGGTCGCGGATGACCACGTTCCACGGCCGGCCGCGGCGGTCGCCCAGCACGCGGCTGTCGCCACCAGCGCTGACCATTGCGTGGCGGATGCCGCGTCGCGAAAGCAGGGCGACGGCGCGGTCCACGGCGTGGCCCTTGGCGAAGCCGCCCAGATCGATGCGCATGCCGTCCTGCGCAAAACGCAGGCTGCGGTTGTGCGGGTCCAACTGCAGTTGCTGCCAGCCCACCAGCGTGCGCGCCTGGGCCAGCGCTGCCGGCGGGGGCCGGACGCGGCGGCGGTAGTCGTAGAGCTGGCCGACGGCGGCGTAGCTGATGTCGAAGGCGCCGTGACTGAGCCTGGAAAACGTGATCGCCTGTTCAACCAGCCGGTACATCTCTTCAGACAGCGGCACCGGCTGGCGGCCGGCTTCGCGGTTGATGCGGCAGAGCTCGCTTGTGGCCTTGTGCGGGCTCATCGCGCGGTCCACGCGGTGCATCTCGTCCATCACCGCGGCCACGGCGGCTTCACCGCTGCGGCGGTCTTCGGCCCACAGTTCCACCCGGATGGCGGTGCCCATGATGGCCTCTTCACGCTGCAGCCAGCCGGCAGGCGTTCGCTCAACGCGGCGCGCGAAGTCGAAGTGGCGCTGGATGGGGCTGGCGAAAGTGGACAACATGGTGGTGCGGGGCCGACAAGGGGGACTCGGGGATGTCGGCCCAAGGCCGGCTGAGGTGTGACGGATCGGTTGCGGGTGGGCGGCAAGTCTCGTGGTGCGCACCTTTGCATATCAGGCGGGGCGGAAGTTACCGGGCCGCGCCGGGCTTTGCAGTGACCGCTGGTGCCCTTGTGCGTGCAAATGATTCAGCGCGCAGGCTGCCTTCCAGGCCACCCCGTAGACCAGGCCGGCGCAGCGTGACAGGCTTCACGAAGCCCCCGACTTGAGGGTGTTCCGCAGGCTTTGCGATGGCTCGCCGCCTCAGGCGGGTACGCGTGGCGGCTGGCGCTTGTTGCTTTCACTCACCGATGCGGGCGCAGGCGCACGGCCCTGCGCGTTCAAAGCCCGTTCACATGCGCGGTCCATGCGCGATGACGGGCGCGCTGACATGCGCGGTCACATGCCCTTGAACAGCCCCGCATAGCTGCGGCTGACTTCAAGCTTCTGCGTGTGGCCCTTGACGCTGACGATCTGGCGGCCGCGGAAGTCGCGCACCACACCGGCGATTGCCCTCACGCTGACGAGCGTGCTGCGGTGGATCTGCCAGAAGTGGCGCGGATCGACTTCATCCACCAGTTCCTTGATGGGCTTTCGGATCAGCGCTTCCACCTGCGCCGTCTGCACCCGCGTGTACTTCTCATCGCTGATGAAGAACAGCACCTCATCGACCGGGATCATCTGGATCGCCTGCCCCACGGTGGCCTGAATCCACTGCAGGTACTGCGGTGCGCCGCCGGGATTCAGCCGCGCCGACAACTGGTGCAGCAGCTGCTGCAGGTGGGGGCCGGCGGGCACGTCGGGGTTCGTGCCGTCAGCCAGGACACCACTGCGGCGCGCCGCCAGCCGCTTCTGGATGCGGTCCACCGTCAGCTGCAGGCGGTCGCGCTCGGCGGGCTTCAGCACGTAGTCGGCCGCGCCCTGCTCAAAGGCTTCCACGGCGTACTGGTCGTAGGCGGTGATGAAGACGATTTCGGGCACGAGATCGCTGTCACTGTCCGCCTCGTTTTCGCGGTTCTCGGCGGGTGGCAGCTGCGCAATCTGCCGTGCCGCATCGACGCCGTTGAGGCCGGGCATGCGAATGTCGAGGAAGACGATGTCCGGGCGGTGCTGCTGCACCAGCTGCACCGCTTCGAGCCCGTTCTTGGCCTCGGCCACGATGTGCAGTTCAGGCCAGACCTCGGCCAGCCGGGCGCGCAACTGTTCGCGCATCAGCCGCTCGTCGTCGGCCAGCACGGCGCGGGGTGGGGCGGTGTTTTCGACAGACAAGGTCATGGTGCGGCAACCAGGGTGGCTTGGCGGGATGATGTGGTGCCCATGTTAGGGCGGGGCGCTTGCGCTGCGCCAGTTTTCGGCCGCCGCAACAGCAGCCACAGCAGCAGCGCGCCGCCCCACAGCGGCGACAACGCGGCCACCACCACCAGCAGCACGGCGCCAACGGCCAGCACCACCGCAGCCACCACCGGCAGCAAGGTCAGGCCGACGGCCAGCGCCACCGCCAGCAGCACCAGCATCAACACCACCGGCAGCGCCAGCAACAGCAACAGCACGGCCGCCGTCAGGCCCAGCGCGGCCATCAGGCCGAAGTCGCCGTCGTTGTGCAGCGTGGCCACGGGCAGGCCGTCGACGCTTACCTGCAAGCCTTGTCGGGCGCCCTCCAGCAAGTCATGCAAGGCCGACACACCCGCCATCGCCAGCAGCAGAACCGCCAAGCCAAACACCAGCAGCAGCCAGGGCCACAGCGGGCGCTGGCTGCGGGCAGGCGTTGTGGTGGCGGGCACAGGCTCTGGAGCGCCTTCGGGCAAAGGCGGTGCGCCAAAAGCGTAGATGTCGTCGTCCTTCATGCGTCGTTGTCCTTCATGCAGCCGCTCCTTCGATCGACTTGTAGGGCACGGTCACGGTCACGCGCGTGCCGCTGGGCTGGTTCTCGGCCACGGTCAGGCTGGCCTTCGGGCCGTACAGCATCTGCAGCCTTTCGCGGATATTGGCCAGGCCCACGCCCGTGCCGGCGGTGGCGGCCTTGCCGCTCTGGCCAAAACCCAGGCCGGTGTCGGCCACCGTCATCTGCAGTTTGCCGTGCACGATCTCGGCCGAAACGCGCAAGTGGCCGCCTTCGGGCTTGGGCTCCAAGCCGTGCTTGATGGCGTTTTCCACCAGCGTCTGCACCATCATCGGCGGGAATTCCGCTGACAGCAGGCCGTCCGGCACGGCAATCTCGGTGGTCAGCCGCTCTTCCATGCGCACCTTTAGAATTTCCAGGTACGGGCGGATCACCGCCAGTTCCCGGCCCAGGTCGCGCACGCTGCCGCTGCCGCTGCCGCCGGGCTTGCCGTCTTTGCCGTCGTCCTTTCCACTCGCTTCGCGCATCGTCGGCATGCTGGCGCGCAGCAGCGCGATCAGGTTCTTCTGCATCGTGCTGGCGCGCGGCGGGTCGGTCTCGATCAGGTGGTCAATGCTGGCCAGCGTGTTGAACAGGAAGTGCGGTTCCACCTGCGCCTGCATGGCAGCCATGCGCGCTTCCACCACCTGGCGCTTGAGCGATTCGGCCTCTGCCGTCTCGGTGGCCTGCGCGGCTTTCACCTCGGCCTGCATGCGGCCCTTGTAGGTGAACTTGATGATTGCCGATGCCAGCACCCACAGCAGCGAAAACTGCATCAGGAAGTCGCCAATGCCAAAGCGCGTGGTGCGGCTGGTGCGGCCGGCTCGGCTTGTCTGCCGCTCTTCGGCGCGGGCCAGTTCGGCGATGGCGGTTTCTGCATCACGCTGCGCTTCAGCCGCGTCGCGCTGGGCTTGCGCCGCGTCGCGCGCGGCCTGCTCTGCCCCTTCGCGGGCTTCGCGGATGGACTCTTCGATCTGCGCCCGCGCGCCTTGCACCGCAGCCTGCAGCTCTTTGGAGTCCGCCGTGCCGGGCGGAACAACGATGCGGATGCCGCGCTCGACCGCCGACGCCGCAGCCTGGAGCGCGCGCTCAACCGGGTCGGCCGCGGCCGACGCCGCCGCCGCAGGCGCTTTGCCCTTGGGCACGATGCGGATGCCGTCCTTGCCGATGCTGATGTCCACGCCTTCCTTGGCGTTGCCGCTTTCGATGCGGATCGGCATGTCGGACTGGGGGGCCGCCGGTGCAGCGGGTGGCGCCGGCATCGCTGGCACGGCCGGCGTCGCAGCCTTGGGCGTCTTGGCCGACTTGGCCGACTTGCTGCGCTTTTCAACGCGGTCGGGCTCGCCTTCGAAGTGCTCCGTCACGGTCCAGGTGAAAGGCGGCAGGTCGTGCAGGATGCCCACCACGATCAGCAGCAGCAACGACAGCACGATGAAGCGCCGCCAGCTGATGCCCACCAGCCAGTTGGCATAAGCGTGAAACGCGCGCATGGCGGCGGCTGTGAACCGTTGCCAGCGGGCGTGCCAGATGTCGGTGGTGGAAGCAGGAGCGCTCATGGGAGAAAGGACATAGGAAGGCGGGAAAGCGGGAAAGCGGAAAAGCGGGATCGGATGCTGCGCACTGTACGCAGCCCGCGCCGCCCCACCAGCGCCAACCGATGCGACGCGGCAGCCAGGTGACAGGCTGCGCGTGGCGCCGACAGCTTGGGTGGGAACTTATTGCGGCCGGCAACGCTCGCTATCCCGTCAACGCGGGTGCCGCCAGCATGGTGGTGGTGCTGGCCGGTGGCTGCTGGTTACTGGGTATCGAGCCGGGCCTGGGCCTGGTCGGCGTCTGGATCGTTTGCGCGGCCGACGAATGGCTGCGCGGGTTGTTGATGTGGCGACGCGGGGCACCGTTGCGCCGGGTGCCGCGTGCACGTGCCAGCCGGCCCCTTCTGCGTGTACAGCGCCCGCAGCACCAGGCCTTGGCGCGTGCCTTTGCCGCCGGCATTCAGTGCCACGTGGCGGCCATCGGGCGACAGCCGGGCCTGGGGCTGCAGGCCTCAGGCTGCCGCCGCGCGGCAGCGCTCAGGTTGCCGCCGCGCGGCAGTGCTGCGCGATGTATTCCTCATGGGTGGGCATCACATCCACGCAGGTCGCGATCACACCCTGCACGCTGGCCAGGTATTCGGCAATGTCGGCCTCCGTGATCAGGTCCGCCAGCGGGTGGTGGCCCTGCGCCGCCAGGTTCTGGCCATGCAGCACCTGCAGCCAGGCCACTTCGGCAAACAGCTCGCCGCCTTCACGCACGATGCGGCCGCGGCCGGCGTACAGCGCCATGCGCTGGCGCAGCGAGTCCGGCACGTCCATCGCACGGCAGTGGCGCCAGAAGGCCGAGTCGTCGCGCTGCGTCAGGTGGTAATGCAGGATCAGGAAGTCGCGGATCTTTTCAAACTCGAAACGGCTCTGGCGGTTGAATTCGGCCACATCGGGTGCGCTGAAACCGCGGTCTGGGAAGAAACTGATGAGACGCGCGATGGTGCTCTGGATCAGGTGGATGCTGGTGCTTTCCAGCGGCTCCATGAAGCCGCTGGACAAGCCCACCGCCACCACGTTGCCGTTCCAGCACAGGCGGCGCATGCCGGTGTTGAACTTCAGCGGCCGCGGTTCGGCCAGCGGTTTGCCGTCGAGGTTTTTCAACAGAATGGCGGTGGCTTCGTCGTCGCTCATGAAGCGGCTGCAATAGACGTGGCCGTTGCCGGTGCGGTGCTGCAGCGGAATGCGCCATTGCCAGCCCGCCGTGTGCGCCGTGGCGCGGGTGTACGGCGTGATCGGGTGCACGGTTTCGCAGGGCACGGCCAGGGCGCGGTCGCAGGGCAGCCAGTGGGTCCAGTCTTCGTAGCCGGTTTTCAGCGCCTGTTCGATCAACACGCCGCGAAAGCCCGAGCAGTCAATGAAGAGTTCACCCGCGATGCGTTCGCCGCTTTGCAGCACCACGGCTTCCACATGGCCGGCATGTCGGTCTTTGTCAGCACCGGTCGATGCGCACAGCGCGACATCGACGATCTTGCCTTCGATGCGCTGCACGCCGCGCGCTTCGCTGAGCTTGCGCAAGTACTTCGCGTACAGCGACGCGTCGAAGTGAAAGGCGTGTGCGATCTCGGCCAGCGGTGAGTTGCCCAGACTCGGGTCGGCACGCATGAACTTGTTGGCCTTGGCGGCAGCGCGGTTGATGGAATAACGCTCAAGGTCTGCGGCCTTGCCGCGCTGGTGCATCTTCTGCCAATACTGGTCGAACCCCACCGTCCACAAGTCCTGGCCGAATCGGCCGAAGCCGTGCATGTAGGTGTCGCCCAGCCGCCCCCAGTTGACGAATTCGATGCCGAGCTTGAAGGTGCCCTGGGTCTGGCGCAAAAACTCGTCTTCGTCGATCTCCAGCACTTGGTTGAAGCGCTGGATCATCGGGATGGTGGCTTCGCCCACGCCAATGATGCCGATCTCGTCGCTCTCGACGACGCGGATGCGGTAGCGCCCACGCAGCACTTTCGACAATGCTGCTGCCGTCATCCAGCCTGCAGTGCCGCCGCCGACGATGACGATGTCCTGGATCAGTAAGGTCGGTCGGTCTTGCATGGGTGGATTGTGGTCAACAAAAAACCCCTTGCCGGCGCAGTCGGTCGGCCGTCAAGGGGTTGCAGTGGCAGGCAAGGCACGGCGCGGGCCGTGCCGGGCAGTTCGACCTACAGCTTGTAGTTGATGCCGAACTGGTAGAACTTGCCGTCCTTCTTGTTCTCGATCTCGTTGCTTGGCACGTCGCGGTAGCGGATGAACGGCGTGTTGTTGACGTTGCTGATCTCGAAGCGCAGCGCCAGGCCCTTCATGAAGCCGCCCTGGAACTCGTACCCGATCTGCGCGTCGGTGATCGTCTCGCCCTTGATGTAGGTGAGCCTGCGGTCGCCCACACCGTCGGTGACTTCACCGACAAAGTCGGAACGCGACCGCGCTGCCACGCGCGCCGAGAAGCCCCACTTCTCGAAGTACACGGCGATGTTGCTCACCGTCTTGGACAGGCCCGGCAGCGGGATGGTGCCGGTGTTGACGCCGTCGGTGGCCAGGCCCGATGTCTGCAGGTTGAGCGAACTGGTGGTGCTGGACACACTGGCGAAGACACCAAAGCCGTCCAGGAACGACGACGCCATGTTGAGCGGGAAGTTGGCCGACAGTTCAACGCCAGAGATGTTGCCGCCCTTGCCGTTGATGGGCTGCTTGAATTCACCAATGGTGCTGAAGCCCGGCGGGACCACCGTGCTGGGCGTGACGTAACGGCGGAAGTCATAGCGCGGGTTCACGACTTCGACGATGTAGGTGCTCATCTGCTTGTAGAAACCCGCCACGCCGAAGTAGGCCTTGGTGCCGAAATACTTCTCGTACGACAAGTCGATGGCGTTGGCGCGGAAAGGCTTCAAGTCGGGGTTGCCGCCGTTGCCGGTGAGGATCGCCCTTGTCGGGTCATAAGAAAAAGAGCTGCTGGCCCGCAGGTCGTCCACCTTCGGGCGCGCCATCACGCGGGCCAACCCGAAACGCAGCACGCCGGAGCTGCCGATTTCAGTGGCCAAGTTCAGGCTTGGCAGCACGTCGGTGTACGTTGCACCGGCGCTGGTGGTGGCGGCAGGGCAGGTCTGGTCGTTGGGGCAGGTCGTGCGGTCGACGTTGAAGGCGGTGGACTTCTGGTCGGTGGCCACGACTTGCAGGCCCACGTTGCCGCGCACTTGCAGGCCAAAGAGCGAGCCGTCGATGTCGCCCTTGGCAAAGGCGGTGGTGACTCTTTCTTTCGTCGTCCAGTCCTTGTTATAGATGTCGGGGTTGAGCTTGCGCACCACGTTGTAGATGGAGCCGATGCTGGTGGACGAATCGAAGCTGGCAACATCAATCGATCCGCCCGGTGTCGGGATGGTGGTGCTGCCAGTGCCAGGTATCGCGGCCGAGGCCAGCGGACCGCCGCTGGCGATCACCAAACGGCCCTCGGTGAAGCTGCGGGTCTTTTCGCGGTCAGACAGGTGCACGCCGCCTTCCACCGCCACCACGGGGCCGAAGGTGAGGTCACGCTTGGCGCTGAGGCGCACGCCCGTGAGGTCGTCCTCGACCTGGTAGATCTTGGAGTAACCCGCCTGCGGTGAATTGACGCCGCCACCCCAACCCTGCACATCCGTCAGCTGGATGAGGGTGCGGTTGGTGTAGTTGATGCCCGGCGTGAAGCGGCCGGCAGCGGTGAACTGCACCGAATCCAGCGGCGCCGTGCCCAGCGTCGCCTGTGTCGTGCCGGCGGTGGTTTCGATGATTCCGCCGTCGCGCTTGGCGTTGGAATTGGCGATGTCGGTATTGATGGTCCAGTCGCCCCCCAGCTTGAACTTGTTGTTCCAGCCCACCGACTTGATCTTGTCCTTTTCGGACGTGGAGTCGTTGCGCACCACCGCGCGCACGTTGCTGAAAGTGCCGGCGGTGACGTCGCGCCCGCTCAGCGTGGTTTGCGACAACACACCGGCACTGTCGTAGTTGCCGGCGTTGCCGTTGTAGCTGTCGTTCAACGGCGCCTGGAAGCCGGTGTTGGTCTTGACCTTGTCGAAGGTGGAATAAAACACATCGAGCGTGCTGGTGAAGTTCTTGCCGGGCTTGAACTGCAACGTCAGCGACGCGCCGTCGCGCTTGCGCGTTTCCTGGTCGGCCCAGGCGTTGAAACCGTTGTAGGGCACGTTGACGCAGGTGGCGGTGGGGCCGGGGTTGCCGCCGCCGCCGCAACGGTCGTTGCTGCCGGTGACGCCGCGGTCGTAGCCACCGCCGCCCCAGCCTTCAAAGCGCGACGTGACGCCGCCCTTTTCGTCCAGTCGTGCAAAACCCACCGCCAGGCCAATGGTGCGGTCTGCAAACTGGTCGAGGTAGAGGATGCTGAAACGGTTTCCGCTGCCTTCGGTGCCGCTGCCGCCCACGTTGAGCTTGTTCTTGCGGTAGGACAGCGCCACTTCACGGCGCGGGCGGTCCAGCGGGCGCACGCTCAGCAGGTCCACCGTGCCGGAAAGGCCCTGGCCCACCAGCGCGCCGTCGGGCGTCTTGTAGATCGTGATGCCGCCCGACAGCTCTGACGGGTACTGGTCAAATTCAACGCTGCGGCTGTCGCCAGTGCTGGCCTGTTCACGGCCGTTGAGCAGCGTGGTGCTGAAGTCAGGCGCCATGCCACGGATGCTGATCTGCGAAGC
>JAYSYB010000438.1:0-12529 GCA_043716775.1 Rubrivivax sp. | reverse complement strand
CGCCGCCCTTGACCGAATGCGCGCAGCGGAAGATGGCGTTGAGCGCTTCTTCGTCGGCGTTGCCGATGTCCAGCGCAAGCAGCATCTGCTCCATCGTGTCCAGGTTCTCGCCAGCTTCTTCAAAGAAGACCTGGTAGAACTGACTCAGGTCGATGCCTGCAGACATCAGTGTGCTGTCGTTGTGGCTGGGGTTTGCCTCACCCATCGGGCTTCTCCTGTGGTGGTCCGGATGGCCAGGCTTCAAGGCCATTTTCGGCAGCTGGTGGCCAGACCTTGAGCGGAAGTTCAACCCATTCACCCCCCATTTCGCGACCGGCGGCGCCGTGCCGGGCCAGCCGCCGCGCGGCTTTGCGATACTGGTCGGCATGAATGGCGTTGAGCGTGTTCCCAACCCGGCTGCTGCGGCCCCGGCGCTGCGCAGCATCCGGCTGTTGCACCTCGAAGACTCCGAACTGGACCACGCTTTGGTGGTGGCTCATCTGCGCCGCGGCGCGCTGTGGGTGCAGGAAAGGCGCATCGAGACCCGCACCGAATTCGAATCTGCGCTGGCCATGCCCTGGGACCTGGTGATCTCGGACTACCACCTGCCCGGCTTCTCAGGCCTGGAAGCGCTGCAGATGCTGCGCGACCGCGAAAAAGCCGGTGGCGACACGCTGCCCTTCATCCTGGTGTCGGGCCAGATCGGCGAAGACACGGCGGTCGAGGCCATGCGCACCGGCGCCAGCGACTACCTGCTGAAGAACAACCTGTCGCGCCTGGCGGTGGCGGTGGAACACGCCATTGCAGCCAGTGAAACGCAGCGCGCACGGCGCCAGGCCGATGTGGACCTGAAGGCTTCGCGGGCGCGGCTGTCAGAACTGGCGCAGCACCTGCAAACCAGTGTGGAGGCCGAACGCCACGCGATCGCGCGCGAAATCCACGACGATGTCGGCGGGTCGCTGACGGCGCTGAAGTTTGAGCTGGACTGGATTCGCCGCCACGCGGGCACACCCGACGTTCAGCAGCGCGCGGTGTCGGCGCTGGAGACGGTGACCCACGCCATTGAAGCCAGCCAGCGCATCATGCAGAACCTGCGCCCCGCCATCCTTGAGCAAGGCCTGGTGGCTGCGCTGCAGTGGATGACCAGCCGCTTCGAGAAGCGCACCGCCATCCGTTGCGAATTTTGCACTGCCGCGTCGCTGCACCACCGGGGCCTGGCCTTGCCCACCGGCGTGCCGCTGGTGGCCTACCGCACCGTGCAAGAGGCGCTGACCAATGTCAGCAAACATGCGCAAGCGACGCGGGTGGTGGTGGACTTGTCGCTGACGGCTGGCGTGCTGTCGCTTGAAGTCAGCGACGACGGCCGTGGCCTCAAGCAGACTGACTTGGCCAAGGCGCGCAGTTTCGGCATCCGCGGGCTGCACGAAAGGGCTTCCACCGTGGGCGGTTGGGTGGACCTGAGCAGCAGCGCAGCGGGCACGTCGTTGATCCTGTCGGTGCCGCTGGTGGCCGATTCGGTGGGTGCCGAAGCACGCGGTGCGCTGATGGATCTGCCGCTGGATGACGACCCCGACGCCGCTGAATGGACCACGCACTGAACCCCACCCCATGATCGACGTCATCCTCTGCGACGACCACGCCCTGATCCGCCGCGGCATCCGCGACACGCTGTCTGATGCCTCCGATATCACGGTGGTCGGTGAAGCCGGCGACTATGGTGAGCTGCGCACGCTTTTCCGCACCCGCACCGCACCCGACAGTGGCCGCACATTGCCTTGCGATGTGCTGGTGCTGGACATCAACCTGCCTGGCCGCAGCGGCCTGGACGCATTGCACGTGCTGAAGGACGAAGGCTCTGCTGTCAAGGTGCTGGTGGTCAGCATGTACCCTGAAGACCAATACGCGATCCGCGCGCTGCGCGCCGGTGCTTGCGGCTACGTCAACAAGGGCGGTGACCCGCAACTGCTGGTGCAGGCCGTGCGCACGGTGGCGCAGGGCCGCAAATACGTCACGCCAGAGATTGCGCAGATGCTGGTGGAAAGCCTGACCGCACCCAGCACCGAACTGGCCCACAACAAGCTGAGCGACCGCGAACTGCAGACGCTGGTGATGATTGCGTCCGGCAAGCGCCTGGCCGACATCGCGCTAAACCTGAGCTTGAGCCCGAAGACGGTGTCGGTGTACCGCGCGCGCGTCCTGGAGAAGCTGCAACTGGCCAACAACTCGGAGCTGACGGTCTACGCCATCCGCAGTGGTCTGGTGGGGCAGTGAGCCTGGTTTGAGCACCGCCACGCAGACGCTGCAGATCGACGACCCGCTGGCCACCCGGCGGGCTGGGCGTGACCTGTTGTCGGTGCTGCTGATGGACGCCCGCAACCACCTGTTGCAACGCCTCGCGCTGGACGACAGCACGCCTGCGTCATGCCTGGCCGCGCATGCCGGCCACTACCAGGAACAGTGGATCGCCTGCCATGTGCAGCGCGGCCGCGGTGAAGGCTGCGACGCGGCCAGCACGCGGCTGGCGGGCGTGGACCCGGCGGTCGAACAGTGGCTGTCGGCCGAAGGTCAAGCCCAGTGCGAGGGCCTCACGTCCGAGCGCCTGCGCGCCTACCTGGCGCAGACTTTGGACATCACGCTCGACCTGCTCAGCACCACGCCAGAGACCGACGACGCACTGCACTTCTACCGCCAGGCGCTGCTGCACGAAGACCGCCTGTGCGAAGCGCTGGACGAGCGCCTGCGCACCGGCTCGCCACCGGCGCGCGCGGTGCGCGACGCGCTGTGGATGCCCGCGCAGCGCTGGCAGCTCGGATCGCCCAAGGGTTTGACGGGCGATGGCTGGGTGCCCACGCTGGAACGCTGGGCGCATGAGGTCAGCACGCCGGAATTCGAGATCGACGCGCAGCCCGTCAACTGGGCGCAGTTTGTCGAATTTGCCGACGACGGCGGCTACGACCGCCGCGAACTGTGGGGCGACGCTGGCTGGGCCTGGGCCCAGGCCACCGGCCGCCGCGCCCCGGCCCATGTTGAGCAACTGCGCGGCGGCGTCCTGGTGCAACGCGGCCATGGTGATGGCGCTAGCTTGCAGCGCGCGGCCGCCGGCCAGCCGGCGATGCACCTCACGCGCCACGAAGCACAGGCCTGGTGCCAGTGGGCCGGCCGCCGCCTGCCGACCGAGCCCGAGTGGGAAATTGCGGCCAGCACCGCATCCAGCCGCGGCTTTGTCTGGGGCGATGTCTTTGAATGGGTCGCCGGCAGCGCGCGCTTGTGGCCGGGTGCTGGTGTCCGCGCGCCTGGCGCGCTGGACGGCCTGCCTGACGACGGCATTGCCCCCAGATTGGCCACCGGCGTGCTGCGTGGTGGATCATTCGCCACCCGCGCGCGTTGGCGCCACCCCAAGGCACGTCGCTTTGCACGCACCGATTGCGACACCCCGTTCTGCGGCTTTCGCAGCTGCGCTTTCTAGAAGAAAACTCCCATGCCCACCTTGAATTTCTCCCTCAACGGCAAAGCCACCCGTGTGGAAGCCGACAACCACAGCTTGCTCGTCGATCTGCTGCGCGGCCCATTGGCACTGACCGGCACGCACCAGGGCTGCGACACCGCGCAATGCGGCTGCTGCACCGTGTTGCTGGACGGTGAATCGGTCAAGGCCTGCAGTGTGCTGGCGCTTCAGGTGCAGAACCGTGCGGTGACCACGGTTGAAGGGCTGGCGAAACCCGACGGCACCCTGCACCCGGTGCAAGAGGCTTTCATCGCCTGCCACGGCCTGCAGTGCGGCTTCTGCACGCCGGGCATGATGATGGCGGCAACCTGCCTGCTGCAGTCCAACCCCGACCCCACCGACGCGCAGATCGAAGCAGCGCTGGAAGGCAACCTCTGCCGCTGCACCGGCTACGTCAACATCGTCGCCGCCGTGAAGCAGGCTGGCGCGGCAATGGTGGGCGCAGGCCAGGCCGGGGGTGCGGCATGAACGCGCCGCTGGAGACCCAGCGCTTCGGCAGCGGTGCCGTCGTGCGCCGCATCGAAGACCCGGCGCTGGTGCGCGGCCAGGGCCGCTACACCGACGACGTGACGCTGCCCGGGCAGACCTGGCTGGCGTTCTTGCGGTCGGACCGCGCGCATGCGCAAATCAACCGCATCGACACCGACAGCGCGCGCGCCATGCCTGGCGTGCTGGCCATTTACACCGGCACCGATTTGGCTGCAGCCGGCGTCAAGCCCATCCCCGTGCCGCCCAGCTTCAAGCAGCCCGGCGGGCAGCCGATGAGCACGCCGCCCAAGCTGGCGTTGGCGATTGACTTCGTGCGCTTCGTCGGCGAAACCGTGGTCGCCATCGTGGCCGACAGCCGCGACGCGGCCAGGGCTGCGGTCAATGCGGTGATGGTGGACTATGAAGACCTGCCCGCCGTCAGCGACGCGCAGCGTGCCACCGCGCCCGGCGCAGCGCTGGTGTGGGCGGGTGCGCCCGGCAACGTCGTTGCCGAGTCACGCCATGGCGACGCCGCAGCCACCGAAGCCGCCTTCGCCAAGGCCGCGTGCCGCGTGGCGCTGGACATCGTCAACCAGCGCCTGGCGCCCGTGACGATGGAGCCACGCAGCGTGCTGGCGTACACCGAAGAAGGCCGCCTGACGCTGCGCATGAGCAGCCAGATGCCCAGTGGCGTGCGCAATTCGCTGGCCGACATCGTGCCCGGCTGCACGAAGGACAGCGTGCGCGTGGTGGTGGGCGACGTCGGCGGCGGCTTCGGCATGAAGACCGGCATCTACCCGGAAGATGTGGTGGTGGCGTGGGCTGCGCTGCAACTGGGCAGGCCGGTGAAGTGGCAGGCTGAACGGGTCGAAGACTTTCTGTCCGCCGTGCACGGCCGCAGCCAGATCAGCCATGCCGAACTGGCGCTGGATGCGCAGGGCCTGGTGCTGGCGCTGCGCGTGCGCACGCTGGCCAATGTGGGCGCGTACCCCAGTGGCACGTCACTGGCGATACCGCTGCTCATTGGGCCCTGGGTCAGCACCAGCATTTACCACGTGCCCGTGGTCAGCATGCAGATCTCGGGCGTGCTGACGCACAACGCGCCCACCGGCGCGTACCGCGGCGCGGGCCGGCCCGAGGCTATCTACATCATCGAAAGGCTGCTGGACGCGGCCGCGCGCGAGATGGCGCTGGACGGCGCAGAACTGCGCCGCCGCAACATGGTCAAGCCCGCGCAGATGCCCTACAAGAACGCAATGGGCCAGGTCTATGACAGTGGCCAGTTCGAGCAGATCCTTGACCAGGGCTTGGCGCTGTCGGATTGGGCCGGGTTCGACGCCCGCCGTGCCGCGTCGGAGGCGCGCGGCAAACTGCGCGGCCGCGGCATTGCCACTTTCCTGGAATGGACCGGTGGCAACGCGTTGGAAGAAAACGTGCGCGTCGACGTCACGGCCGACGGCTTCATCGAACTCACCAGCGCCACCATGGCCATGGGCCAGGGCATCACCACGAGCTATGTGCAACTGGCACACGATGTCTTCGGCGTGCCGCTGGACCGCATCCGCGTGCTGCAGGGCGACACCGACCGTGCAAACGGTTTTGGCAGCGCCGGCAGCCGGTCGCTCTTCACCGGCGGCGCTGCGGTGCGGGTGGCGTCAGAGAAGGCCGTCGATGAAGGCAAGAAGCTCGCCGGGGACGCGCTGGAAGCGCCGGCTGCCGACATCGAATACAAGGCCGGCCGTTTCACTGTCGCTGGCACCGATCTTGGCATTGGCCTCTTCGATCTGGCGCAGCGCCAGGGCGGCGGCCGGCTCACCGTCAGCGCATCGGCCACCGCAAGCGCACCCAGCTGGCCCAACGGCTGCCACGTGGCCGAAGTCGAGATCGACCCCGCCACCGGCGATGTGCAGGTGGTGGCTTACGCCAGCGTGAATGACATCGGGCGCATCGTCAGCCCCACCATCGTGCAGGGCCAGGTTGAAGGCGGCGCGGTGCAAGGCATCGGCCAGGCCTTGTGCGAACAGGTGGTGTACGACGCCGACAGCGCGCAGCTGCTGTCTGCCAGCTTCATGGACTACGCGCTGCCGCGCGTGGACGGCTTCCGCGCTTTCAAGACCGCGTTCGACCAGAGCGTGCCCTGCCTGACCAACACCCTGGGTGCCAAGGGCGTGGGCGAACTGGGCACCATCGGCGCCACGCCGGCGGTGGTAAACGCGGTGGTGGACGCGCTGGCGCACACCGGCCTTGGGCGGCGTGCCGAACAGGTGCAGATGCCGCTAACGGCTGAAGTGGTGTGGCGTGCTTTGCGCGGTGAGTTTCCGGCGCCACTGAATCTGCCGAGCTGACGGCGTTTCAGCTCCGGCTCAGGACCCCCGGATGACTTCCATCAGCACACGCGCCATCAGCAGCGGGCTGCGGTAGGCGCTGCGCGGTTTCAGCAGATGCTGCACCTCGATCACCAGCTTGTGCACATCGGGCCGGCGTGCTGCAAGCCGCAACATCGCAAAGGCGAGCTCGAGCGTGCGCTTCAGATCGGGCGGACGCTCGCCCGTGGTGTCGGGGAAGATGAAGTCGGGGATGGCGGCCATCGCCCAGGGTGTTTCCAGCAGCGGCAACAACTCTGCAAAAAACGCTGGCGCCAGTGTGGCCGTTGGCGCCAGCGGGTCGCTGTCACCCTTTGATCGGGCCAGCACGCGCCGCAGCAAGACCGCCTCTTGCGCCGCCACGCTCATGCCCTGACCATAGATCGGGTTGAAGACGCAAACAGCGTCGCCGAAGGGCAGCAGCCCACGCGGAAAATCTTCAACGCGCTCGAAGTGCCGCCGCAGGCTTTGTGGGAAGACATAGCGTGAGATCGCACCGATGCGCCTGGCGCCACGAATCGCGTTGTAGATCGTTGGTGTGCGCAACTGCCGCGCATAGTCCAGAAAGCCGGCTTCATCACCCGGCGGTTTGTCGGCACCCCGGCCGCCCAGGCTGAGCATCCAGCAACCGTCTTCCTGGGGCAGCATGAGCGCACCGCGGCTGCTCTGCGGCGCCTGCGGGAACGTCATCACACCCAACCAGCCGCGGCCCGCGTCGTGTGAAATCTCATAGGTGGCGGTGGCATAGCCGATGTCCACGCCGATGGCGGTGGTCTCGGGTGGCGCGCGCCCAAGCGCTTGCAGCAGCCTGAGCGTTGGCGCGCCGCGCCCCGAGGCATCGACGACCAGATCGGCCGCCAGCATGCGCAACTGCCCGTCGGCGCACTCGCAGCGCACGCCCACCACCGACGCCCCATCGGCGCTGGCCACCAGTTCGGTGACGCGGGACTCGCCCTGCAGCCTGATATTTGCGTGCTGCAGCACACGCTGGCGCACGATGAATTCGATCGTCGGCCGCGACACGGCATAGGTCAGCACGCCCAGGTCACGCATCGGGAAGGGGTCGAAGTTGGGGCGCTCGACACGGATGTCCAGGCCGCCGCGCAGCGGTAAGGCACCGGCGCGCACGAGGTCGTCTTCAAAGCCCGGGAACAACTCGGCCAGCGCGTTCAGCCCACCCGCCAGCAGCCCGTGCACATGGAGCGCCTGCGGCGTGCCGGCTCGCTGTGCCGCTGCGTCGGCCAGGTGGTCACGTTCGAGCACGGTGACCTGCTCGAAGTGCGCGGCAAGCGCCCGCGCAGCCGTCAAGCCGGCCATGCCGGCGCCGATCACCACGGCGTGTTTCATCACCGGCGCTTTCTTCAGTGCGTTTCAGTCATCGCGCCACCGCATCAACCAGCGCGCGCGCCAGCCTTTCGCCATCGACCGGCTTGTGCAGCACCGTGACGGCGAACCCCGACAACTCACGCAATCGCTGCGCCGCGGTGTCGCCCGTCACGATGACCACCGGCAGGTTGGCGCAGTCACGTTGGCCCCCGCGCAGTCTGGCAATGACGTCGGCGCCGGTCTCGTCGCGCAAGCGGTAGTCGAGCACCAGCACGTCGGCCGCAAAGCCTTGCGCCAGCGCCTGTTCGGCCTGTGCGCCATTGGCCACCCCACGGACAGACCAGCCGATCTGGCGCAGGTAGGTGCACAGCGATTGCAGCACTTCGGGCTCGTCATCCACCAGCAGGACCGACAGCGCTTTGCCAGCGCCCAGGTCACTGGGCGGTGACGGCGGGTGCACCGCCGGTGCCTCAGCGGCAAGGCTCAACTCGAAGCGGGCGCCACGCCCGGGTTCACAGATTAGCTGGATGGGGATGTCCAGCAGCGCAGCCGTGCGCTTGACGATTGCCAGGCCCAGGCCCAGGCCCTGCGAGCGGTTGCGTGAGGCATTGCCGGCCTGGTAGAACTCCTCGAACACACGCTCGCGGTCAGCCGGCGCAATGCCCGGCCCGGTGTCGCTGACGCAGACACACACGCGGCCCCCCGCCACGCCGCGCGCCGACAACACGACACCGCCTTCGCGCGTGAACTTCAGTGCGTTGTCGACCAGGTTGCCCAGGATGCGCAGCAACTGATCGGCGTCGGTCAGCACCCAGGGCGGCGGTGCGGCCATATCGACTTCCAGCGACAAGCCCCGCTGCGCGGCCAGCGCGGCGTACTCGTCACGCACGGCCTCGAGCACGGTGCCGATGTCGTGTGGCAATGAATGCGTCTGAACGGCGTGGGCGTCCAGGCGCGAGATGTCTAGCAGGCCATCGAGCAAGCTGCGGCTTTGGCGCAAGGCGCTGCCGATTCCCTGGCTCAGTTCCTTCAGCAGCGGGTCGCCCGACCGTTGCGCCACGAGGCCGAGCGTGGTGGCATTGATCGACAGTGCATGCAGGGGCTGGCGCAGGTCGTGGCTGGCGGCGGCGAAGAAGCGGGTCTTGGATGCGCTGGCGGCATCTGCACGGTCGCGTTCAAGAGCCAAAGCCGTGGACAAGGCCTCGTTGTCGTCGATCAGGCCTGCCAATGCCGTCATGGACTGGCGTTGCGCTTTTACGACCACGACACCGAGTAGGAATGAAATGGCCGCGAATCCGGCTGACACCCACCCCACGACGCCGCCGCGCGCGACAAAACCGATGATCAGCGCGCCATGCAGCGGGATTGAAAAACCCAACCAGGCGCGCATCGCCCCGCTGGCAGCCACCAGCGCAGCAGCGCCATGAACCGCCACGAGCACCATGACCGTGCCCAGCACCAGATCGTTCGATTGGGTGAAGAACACGGGCAGCAACCCAGCTGATATCAGGCCCGCAACGAAATAACCCCGCGCGACCGCGTCGAACGCGGTCGCGGCCAGCACCAAGCCCGCCGATTGCAACCGCTGCTTCAACCTGTGGGCGTAAACCTCTCGTGCGATCCAGGCTAACAACCAGACGGTGGCCCAAATCTGCGCGCCGGCCTGCGCGGCCAGGTAGGCCATTAAAAGCGCGTGGGGCAGAAGCAGGTAACTTTGACGTCCCATGCGCAGCATCTGCTGCAAGCCCATCGTGTCGGCCCGCTGCGCAATTCGCGCCTCACGCGCATCATGCGCTGCCGGTTCTTGCGGCATCGTGGCCTCAGCCGATGTGGATGCCATCGCGTGAAGCCTGATAGGCCGCCTCGGTCCGGTTGCGCACACCGAGTGCCGCAAACACCGCCGTCAGGTGGCTCTTGACGGTGGATTCCGCAATGCCAAGTTCGCGCCCAATCAGCTTGTTGGGCAGGCCCCGTACCGCCGCGCGGTAGGCATCGACCTGGCGGGGTGTGAGGCCGGCGAACCGCTGCTCGCCTGCCACCGTGCTGGCCTCACCGGCGTTCGTGCCCGACCCGTGCAAAGCCTCTGCGGGCAAGAAGAGTTGCCCAGCCAGAACTTTGCCCAAGGCTACGAGCATCATCTCCGAGCTGTAGGTCTTGGGGATGAAACCCGCCGCGCCCAGCTCCACGGTGCTGCGAATCAGCGCACCGCTGGTTTCACCCGAAAGCACCACGATGCGCGCCGCGCAGCCGGCGTCACGCAAGCGGCGGATCGAAGCCTGGCCGTCGCAGTCGGCCAGGTGCCAGTCAAGCAGCACCAGCTCGTAGGCCGACAACTTCACCAACTGCACCGCCTGTGCCAGGTCGGTGCTGGTGTCCACACACAAAGCAGGCGCCAGCACACTGAGCAGGTTCTTCAGCCCCTGCAGAAACATCATGTGGTCATCGACCATCAGGACTTGCATCGGGGCTTTGGGGTGCATGGCTGTCACTGTAGGCCGTTCAAGCGCCTGGCGCATCCGACTTCAGTGCGAGCCGCAGGTAGGAGATGCACAGCACCTCTGGCGGATGTGCCGCGGCCAGGCAAAGCCTACTGTTGGTTGGCCCGGTGGCCAGCCAAGGCATGCGGTGCACGGCCAGTGCACGGCGAGCGTGCTGACGCATCGGCTCACGGCCTTTCAAACATCCCAGGAGCCCCAAGATGAAACTCGCACGCATGTCCCACCTGCCCGGCCGCACCAGTGTGCAGGCTCTGTTGATGCTGCTGACGCTTGTTGCCTGCGGTGGCAGCAGCGATGACACCGTTGCCACGTCCGGCAGCCGCATGCAGGCCAGCGCGATGCGGCCCCTGCTGGCCGACAACGGCACGGTTCTGGCGGCCGAGCCCAGCAGCGTGCCGGCGGACCACGGCGCCCATACACAAAGCGGTCTGTATGCCCAGCGCGACCAAGCCCTGCAGCTGGAGCGGCAACTGCGCGGCGACGTGGTCTGGGTGCCCGTGGAGTGCTGCGGTACCGAAGGCGCCGACTTGTCGGTGTACATCGCCTACGGCGTGCAGGCGGCCCACAACCTGCCCGCCAGCGCACCCGTCTTCGTCTCCGGGGCCGACCTGCGGCTGGCCGCCAGCGTGGTCAACCGGCTGGCCGAAGGCGGCATGAGCCGCGTCTTTCTGGTGACGCCGCCGCACGCGGCCGCCAGGCCAGAGGTGCGTTGATGAAAGCGGCCGCCGCCTGCGGCCTGGGTGGGGGCTGGGCCTGGGCCTGGGGACTGATGCTGTCCTTGCTCAGCGGCTGCCTGGCAGCACCGCCGCGCGCGCTGGCGCCGCACGACGAGCCGCAGCCGTCCGCGCTGCAAGGCCCGGTGCGCGTGGCGCTGGTGCTTTCAGGCGGCGGATTGCGCGGCCTGGCGCACCTGGGTGTGCTGCGGGTGCTGCAGGCGCACGGCCTGCGGCCCGATCTGGTGGTGGGCACCAGCGTGGGCGCCATCGTTGGCGGCGCCTATGCATCGGGGGCGACCATCGAAGCGCTTGAGACGCTGCCCCTGCCTGCCGAGCTTGATCCCTGGGGCAGCCTCTTCGTGTCACCGGCACAACGCAGTGCGGGGCTTGAAGCCTTTGTGACGGCGCGCCTGGCGCAGCGTCGGCTGCAGGACTTTCCGCTGCGCTTCGTGGCCGTGGCCACGGCGCGTCAGTCGGGCTGTGTGATGCTGTTCGGCAGCGGTGACGCGGCGCGCGCCATCGTCGCGTCGTCGGCGCTGCCGGGTGCGCTGGCCCCGGTGCTCATCGGCACAACGGCCTTTGTGGACGGCGGTCTGGGCGCGCCGCTGCCGGTGCGGGTGGCGCGCGCCTTGGGTGCGCAGATCGTGATCGCCGTGGACACCACCTTCCACGCCGAGCCGGTCGTGCCCGGTGGCATCGTCGACTCGGTGTTCCACGCCGGCATGGTGATGGCGCGCAACCTTGCCGTGGCTGACCGCGCGGCTGCCGATCTGGTGCTCACGCCGGCGCTGCCACCGGTGCCCGAGGTGACGCTGGCCAACCGGCAGGCTCTGGCGCAGGCCGGTGCGACGGTGGCGCTGCAGCAGATCGACCGCCTTCACGCGCTGTTCAAGGTGGACCCACGCACCACGGTGTCGATGCGCACCTGGCCGCCGCCACCGCTGTGCCTGGCATCGTCCGCGCTTGGTCATGCTGGCATCGGTCCTTAACCGAATGATCTTGAGTCAGAGATTGGCCCGCTGCGTGTCGAGCCTCGCACACCGCTTTAGCGAGTGGCGACCATCCCCGCGCCCGCCTGCCGACCGGCCAGCACGGCCGCCAGGTCCTGCAGGCTCTGCAGGTTGTGCGCCGGCAGAAATTGATCCACATGCGGCAGCATGGCCTTGATGCCGGCCGCGCGCGGCTCGAAGGCGTCGAAGCGCAAGAGTGGGTTCAACCACACCAGCTTGCGGCAGCTCTTGTGCAGCCGTTCCATCTCGAAGCGCAGCAGTTCGCAGCGCGGGTCGTCGGGGGTGCCGTGCTCAAGACCGTCAGAGATCAGCAGCACGGTGGCGCGGCCGGACAGCACACGCCGCGCCCAGCGCTGGTTGAACTCATGCAGGCAGGCGGTGATGCGCGTGCCGCCCGACCAGTCCTGCACGTCGCGCACCACCTGTGCCACGGCGATGTCAGGGTCCTTCATGCGCAGCGCGCGTGTGGTGCGCGTCAGGCGGGTGCCGAAGACAAAGCTTTCTACCCGCGTGTCTGCGTGACCTAGCGCATGAGTGAAGTGCAGCAGCATGCGCGAATAGCGGCTCATGCTGCCGGAGATGTCGGCCAGCACCACCAGCGGCGCTGGCTGTTCGCGCGGCTTCTTCCAGCGCAGCTGCCACAGTTCACCGCCACTGCGCGCCA
>JAYSYB010000437.1:0-4178 GCA_043716775.1 Rubrivivax sp. | reverse complement strand
GCCGCGTGCGTGGGTGCCACGCCGGCGGTGACGTAGCGGAACGGCGGCCGCGGGTCTTCGTCGAAGCTGGTCAGGTTGATCGTGCTCTCGACGGTGTTGGTCTTGGGGTCGATGACGACCAGCGTGTTGGAGTCTTCGTTGGTGATGAAGACGCGGTCGCGTGGGTCGATGCCGGGGCCGGCTGCGGTACCGGATCCGGTGCCGGGTGCGGCTGGTACCTGGGCTTGCACTGCGGGCAGCGCGCTGGCTGCAGCAGCGGCCAGCGAGTATTTGAGGATGTCGCGACGTTGGGTGCTCATGGGTGCTTTCTGTGTTCAGTGAAAAGGTGGACTGGGGCCTGTGACGCGTGACCTTGCACCCAACAACGGGCGGTGTCAGTGCGCCAGGCGCTCGCAGCAAAGAGCGCGCTGCAGGCCGATTCATTCCATTGCGGTGCAAACCGCCTTCGCCGCGGGACTTGCCGTGGCCTTCAGCGCGGGGCGCCCAGCTGTTGGTAGACCTCGGCCGACACCCTTGCCAGCACGCTGCGATCGGCATCGGACGACAGCGCGTAGCCGAAGGGCCCGTCGACCCAATAGAACACGTTGACGGCGCCTTCCTGCGCAAATCGGAACGCGGTGTCGGTGTTCTCAGCACCCGGCTTCGCGGCCCCGCCCGGGCCCGCGGCGCTGCCCACGTCGGCCACGTCGTTGGACACATAGAGCGTCAGCTTGCCTCCCTGCTCGTCGCGGTACATGAACTGCGCCACCGGCCCCTAGCCACCCGGCAGCAGGCGCCCGCCTTCCAGCGTGTAGCCTTTGGCCTGCAGGTTCGGCGGTTTCATGGGCGCGCCCATTCGCTTGGACAGCCAGGCCACCAGCTGGTCTTCGTGCGCGGCGTCCACTTCCACGGGCCTGCGTGCGTCGGGGCTGTAGACCGCGTGGGCCACCGCGGCGCGCTGTGCAAAGCCGCTGGCAGACACCAAAGTCAAACCACCCGGGGCTGGTTGCACAGCCGCCATGCGGGCCGCATCGTCACCGCCCGTACCAGACCCGACGCCGCGCAGCCCCCAGCCCGTGGCGCCGCTGATGACGGCGATGGCCAGCCCGGCGGCCAAGCGCTGCAGGTACCGAGACGTCGGCGATACGGCGCGCGGGCGCGCCGACTTCAGCAGGCGCTGCGGTGGCTGCTCGTCCAGCACGGGGTCGAACAAGGCGTGCAGCTCGCGCTTCTGCGGGCGGTAGGCCTCCGCGCGCTGCGCGTCGTCGGGGCGGGCGGCTAGGTAGGTGGCAATCTCGGTTTGGCGCTCAGCGGGCAGGCGGCCATCGACGAGCGCATGCAGGTCGGCCTCGGTGACCGGAGGGGTAAGCGGTGGCGGACGGTCGGTGTTCATGGAATGTTTCGCAGTGCAGTCATTTGACGACCTTCAGTCGCGTCGGTTCGGCGCGGCCTTCCATCAGGCCGCGCAGCCGTTCACGGCCACGCGACAGGCGCGACATCACCGTGCCGATGGGGATGCCCAGGGCCTGCGCCACGGCGGCGTAGGCCATGTCTTCCAGCGCCACCAGCAGCAGCACTTCCTTCTGCTCGACGGGCAGCAGGTCCAGCGCGGCCTGCAGGTCCAGCACCGCCAGGCGGTCACCTTGGGTGGGCATAACCGGCACCTCGGGCGCGTCGTCGTCCATGGTCACGGTGTGCAGCTTGGGCCGGCGCACGCCATCGGCGTGCAGGTTGTGCATGATGCTGAAGAGCCAGGCGCGCATGTCGGCCACACCGCCCCACAGGCCCGACTTGGCCCAGGCCCGCTCCAGCGTGTCCCGTACCAGGTCGTCGGCATCGTCACGGTTGTTCACCAGCGCCCGCGAATAGCGGCGCAGGCGCGGCACCCAGCTCAGCAGGCCTGCGTCGTCTTGCATCGGCGGGGCGCGGCCTGCGCTGCTGGATTTGGATAGTCAACAGGCGTCATTCCTTGATGATGTGCCAGACGTCGTTGAAGTTGTCGCCGGCGCGGTCACCGGGCTTCTGATCGGCCTGGTAGGTGTAGACCGGCTTGCCCTTGTAGGCCCACTGGCGCGAGCCGTCGTCGCGCACGACGACCGTGTACGCACCGGCGGGCTGGTCGCTGGCGGCGGCCATCGCGGGCGGCCACAGCGCGGCGCAGCCGCCGTTGCAAGTGCTCTTGCCGCTGCCGGCCACGTCCTTGTCGAAGGTGTAGAGCGTCATGCTTTTGGCGTCGACGAGCGCGCCGTTGGCGAGCTCGGCGGGCGCTTCGGCGGCCATGGCGCTGGTGAGCGGTGCCGCGAAGGAAGCCGCGGCGACCAGCAGCGCGGCCAGAGTCGGAAGGTGCTTCATGGGGATGTCCTGTGGGGTCTGGTGGAGAGTGACTGCGATGAGTGCCAATCAGTAGGCCGATCAGTAAACCGCAGCCACCGCCAGCTTGGGGTCGATCTGCCAGGTTTCGCTGACGATCTTGCCTTCGCGGTAGGTCAGTACGTAACGCACCTTGATGGGCATCTCGCCTTCAAATACGACGTTGGCCGAAACGGTGGCGCCCTTGGGGTTGGCCGACTCTTCGATCGAGGCGATGTTGAGCTTCAGCGGGCCGACGGCCTTGCCGAATTTCTCCCAGGTGCCGCGGATGGCATCGGTGGTGGCGTAGGTGCCGTCCAGCGGGCCGCCAACCCAGTTCAGCTGGGCCTGGTCGGCGTAGCCTCGCATCACGATCTGGGTGTCGCCCGAGGCGATGGCCTGGAAGTGCGCGCGGGCGTCATCGCTGGGGGTGGCAAAGGCGCTGCCGGCGGCGAGGGTCAGGGTGGTGGCGGCGAAAGCGAAGGTCTTGAACATGGTGGGTTCCGGTGAAGGGCGGGTGTGAAGTCAGGGCTGGTCGGTGGTGGTGGATGAAGGGTCCGTGAGGTCCCGACACAAGGGCAGACGGCGCCGGCAGGCGGTCTATTCCAGCCCACCCAAAAACTCTTTGGGCGACCCCCCTCGTCAAACCGTCTGCGGCAGCACGTCGGAAATAGTCGGCAGCACTCGGAATAGAAAGCGTTGTTTGCGCGTCTTACTACCAGCGCAAGCATCCACCACGCTCTGCATTGCGCCCCCCGGCCTGCAAGCCGTTGTCTGAGCCACCCGACTCCCTCCACCAAGGACTTCCGATGAAACGAACCCCGACGCTACTGCTGCTGGCCAGCTTGATCGGCGCCGCCAGCGCCGCGCAGGCCCAAAGCATTACCGACCCCGTGGGTGACTTTCTGCCCACCTACACCGGCCCTCAGAACGGCGACGTGGATGTGGCCAGCGCCTTCGCCGGCTACAACCCGGCCACCGACACCTTCAGCTTTTCCGGCACCCTCGCCGGCGCTATCGGCACCACGACGGGTGCCTTCTACGTATGGGGCCTGGACCGCGGTGTCGGCACCGAACGTTTCGTGAGCGGCAGCCCGTCGGTCGGTCAGTCAGGGAGTGAAGTTCGACGCCGCCGTGTTCCTGCGGCCCGACGGCACGGCCCGCGTGACCACTTTCGCGAGATCGGTGGGCACGGGCGTCGAACTCGGAGCGAGTACGGCCACGATCTCCGGCAACACCATTTCCGGTTCGATCTCAGGCGCGTTGCTTCCCAGCACCGGCTTTGCCAAGACGGCCTACACCTGGAACCTGTGGCCGCGCATCGGCACGACCAACAACAGCATCTCAGACTTCGCGCCCGACGCCATGAACGTCACCGTGGCGGCGGTGCCGGAACCCGCGACCTACGCCTTGATGGGCCTGGGTCTGGCAGGCATCGGCTTCCTTCGGCGCCGCCAGGCCAAGCAGCCACTGACCGCTTGATCGTCAGCGGCTGCGAGCTTCAGGGCGCCAGCCGCAGAACGTCTTGCACGAACATCACCACACCGCCGTAGTTGGCGGCAATGGACGCCTTGACGGCATCGCGCTTCGCGTCGAGTGCGGGCGACAAGTGGCTCAGCAGCAACTGGTCGGCGCGCACTGCATCGGCCACATCGCCGATGGCCTTGGGCGGTGTGTGCAAGGTGTGCAGCACGTTTGGCGAGCCGGGTACGTCGAGCAGAATGCTGTTGAAGACCAGCAGGCTGGTGCCTTGAGCGATGCGCCGCAAACCGGGCAGACCGCTGGCGTCGATTCCGACGCTGAAGGTAATGTTCTTGCCGGCGTGGTCGATGCGGTAGACCTCCGCCGGC
>JAYSYB010000436.1:0-12546 GCA_043716775.1 Rubrivivax sp. | reverse complement strand
CTGCGGTGGTTCTGGGCTTCGTGCTGCTGGCCGTCTTTGCAGGCTTCATCGCGCCGCAGGACCCCATCGCCACCAGCTGGAGCGACATCCGCAAGGCGCCCTCGGCAGCGCACTGGTTCGGCACCGACGAGATCGGCCGCGATGTCTTCAGCCGCGTCATCTGGGGCACGCAGGCTTCGCTGTTGGCGGGCGTGGTGTCGGTGAGCATTTCGCTGGCGCTGGGCATTCCGCTGGGCCTGGTGGCGGGCTTCATGGGCGGCTGGGTGGACGCGCTCATTTCGCGAGTGACCGACGCTTTCCTGGCCTGCCCGTTCCTGATCCTGGCCATTGCCATGGCCGCCTTCCTGGGGCCAAGCCTGAGCAACGCAATGATCGCCATCGGCGTGTCGGCCACGCCTGTCTTCGTGCGGCTGACGCGCGCGCAGGTGTTGAACGTGAAGGTCGAGGAATACATCGAAGCCGCGCGTGCGCTGGGGGCCACGCCGCTGCGCATCGTGCTGCGCCACATCCTGCCCAACGCCATGGCGCCGCTGGTGGTGCAGGCCACGCTGGCCATCGCCAGCGCCGTCATCGCCGAGGCCAGCCTGTCCTTCCTGGGCCTGGGCCAGCAGCCGCCCGCGCCCAGCTGGGGCAGCATGCTCAACACCGCCAAGAACTATGTCGACAACGCGCCGTGGATGGCGATCTGGCCCGGGGCTTCAATCTTCCTGCTGGTGCTGGCCTTCAACCTGCTGGGCGACGGCCTGAGGGACGCGCTGGACCCGCGGCAAGTGTGATCACTGCGTGCAAGCGGCCTGTGCGCAGGCGCCCATCGGACCCGACAGCGCACGGCTCGTTCAAACCCTGCAGATCCGCAGGTCTGCAGGTCTGCAGGTCTGCAGGTCTGCAGATCAAGGCTGACGCGCTGCGGCGGCGCGCAGTTTGTCCTTCTTGCTGGGGCGGCGGCCCTTGATGCCGCCGTGCGCGTCGGCTTGCACCGCCATGGCGGGCGACGTTTGCACCTTGGGCTCGAAGCCCGGCACCTGTTCACGCGGCACCCGCTGCGCCTGGCGCTTTTCGATCAGGCGGAAGTGGGCTTCGCTGCCCGGCGCGTCAGCCGCAATGAAGCTCACCGCCACACCTCGGGCGCCGGCGCGGCCGGTGCGGCCGATGCGGTGCGTGTGGTCCACGGCGGACCGCGGCAGGTCGTGGTTGACGACGGCCGGCAGGTCCACCACGTCGATGCCACGCGCGGCCAGGTCCGTCGCCACCAGCACCGCCAGCAGGCCCTGGTGAAAGTCGGCGAGCACCTGGCTGCGCCGACCCTGGCTAAGCTGGCCATGCAGCGCCGCAGCGGGCAGACCGGCGTGGCGCAGCTTGTCGGCCACCTGCTCGCTGGCATGCTGCGTGGCGACGAAGACGAGCACGCGCCGCCAGCCCTCGGTGGCGATGAGGTGGCGCAGCAGCGGCGTGCGGAGCGCGCTGTCAACGACGATGGCGCGCTGATGAATGGCGCCTGGGGCTGCGTCCGCTTGGCTCGTATCCGCATGCCGCAGCAACTCCAGCCGCAAAGGATCGTGCAGCACCTGCTCGGCCAACGCCACCACGCTGCCCGGCAGCGTGGCCGAAAACAGCGCCGTCTGGCGCTGCGCCGGCACGGCAGCCAACAGTCGGCCCACTTCGTCGGCAAAGCCCAGGTCCAGCAAGCGGTCGGCTTCGTCCAGCACCAGCAGCTGCAGGTCGCGCAAGTGCAGCGCGTTCTGCGCCAGCAGGTCCAGCAGCCGCCCGGGTGTGGCCACCACCCAATGCGCGCCGCCGCGCAGCGCCATCATCTGCGGGTTGATCGACAGGCCGCCCACCGCCACCACGCACTTCAGCTCGGGCGCCAGACGACGGCCGACACTGGCGATCTGCTGCGCCAGTTCACGCGTTGGGGCCAGCACCAACGCGCGCAGCAGGCGCGGCTTTTGATCGACTGAAGCCGGCGCCATGCCTTGCAACACCCGTTGCAGCACCGGCAGCAGATACGCCGCCGTCTTGCCGGTGCCTGTGGGCGCCAGCGCCAGCACATCTCGGCCCTGCAGCAGCGCGGGGATGGCAGCCGCCTGCACGGCGGTGGCATCGGCCCAGCCGGCATCGGCAGCGGCTTGCGCCAACGGCGGCAGCAGGCCAAGGCTTTGCAAAGTCGGGGCGGGATGTTGTTGTGGTTCAGGCAAAAAACTCATGCGCAGCAGGATAGCCTGTGCGAAGCGATGGACCCCGACCGACACCGTCAACGACCGCTGTGCGCGCGCTGCCAGCGCCCGCTGTGCGCCTGCCTGTGCCGCTGGGTCACGCCCACTGCCAATGGCGTGCCGCTGCGGGTGCTGCAGCATCCGCTGGAGCAAGGCCACGCCAAAGGCAGCCTGCCTTTGCTGCGCCTGAGCCTGTCGGACTGCCGCGTTGACATTGCAGAAGTGTTCAGCGCAGACCAGCAGGCGCGCTGGCAGCAACCGGGCACCTGGCTGCTGTATCCGCGCGATGCCGCAGGCGAAGAGGCACTGCCTGCACCCGGCGATGTGCGGCAACTTGTGCTGCTGGACGGCACCTGGCGCAAGACGCGCAAGCTGCTGCATCTGAACCCGATGCTGAAGACGTTGCCGCGCTTTGCGCTGCCCGCGCCGCCGCCGTCGCGCTATGCCATTCGCAAGGCGCAGCAGCCCGATCAGCGGTCCACGCTCGAAGCCGCCTGCCTGGCGCTGGGCGCGCTGGAGCAAAGGCCGGCGCACTACGCGCCGCTGCTGCAGGCCTTCACCCACTGGGTCAGCGCGCAGGCTGCGCTGAAGTCGATCAAGCCTTTGTGAGCCGGAAGCCCGCATCCACCAGCAGCACTTCGCCAGTGGTCTTGGCCGCGCCGGCGCCCAGCCACCAGGCGGCATCGGCCACGTCATCGGGCTCGATCGTGGCGGCCAGCGCGGCGGTGTCGCGCCACAGGTCGGCCTGCTGCGCATAGCGCGCTTCGCCCAGCCCTGCCATCAACCAGGGGGAATCGACAAAACCCGGTGCGATCGCATTGACGCGCACCGCCGGCCCCAGCGCACGCGCCAGCCCCACCGTCAGTGCATTCAGCGCGCCCTTGCTGGCCATGTAGGCCAGCGAAGAGCCCCGCCCCATCATCGACGCGACTGACGAGATGTTGACGATGGCACCGCCAGGCGGCGCCTGCAGCAGCGGTACGAAGGCGCGCGACAGTTGGTAGGCGCCGATGACGTTGACGGCATAGATGGCCTGGAAGTCTTCAGCGCTCAAGCCATCGAGGTTCTTCATCGCCACGAACTTGGTGGTGCCGGCGTTGTTGACCAGCACATCGGCGCGGCCGAAGTGGGCTTCAACCTCGGCCGCCATGCGCCGGCAGTCGGCGTCATCGGCAACATTCGCGCGCACCACCAGCGCTTGCACGCCCGCATGAGCGCCAAGCGCACGGCATTCCAGCGCCACGGCCTCGGCCGGTTCGGCCTGGCGCGAATAGTTGATGACCACATCCCAGCCCTCGCGCGCATAGCGCCGCACGGTCGCCGCGCCGATGCCCGACGATGAACCGCTGACCACACACACCTTGCGTTCCTGCATGCCGCGCTCCTGTGGATTTCGTGATCGATGGTAGCCGGCCAGGGACAGGTCCGAAAACGGCGAGCTTGAACGGGGCACGAACCTATGATCCAGCGCATGGTCCTCGACCCCGACTCTGCCTACCTGGCCGTCAAGGCGCGTGATGCGCGCTTTGACGGGCGCCTCTTCATCGGCGTCACCAGCACCGGCGTCTATTGCCGCCCGGTGTGCCGGGTGCGCTGCCCCAAACGCGAGAACTGCCGCTTCTTCGACACCCGCGCGCAGGCCGAAGCCGCTGCCTTCAGGCCATGCATGAAGTGCAGGCCCGAGATCGCGCCGGGCCTGTCGCAGATGGATTCGTCGCGCAGCTTGGCCGACGCGGCAGCGCGCTTCATCGAACACGCCGTGCACAGCGCCGAGGCGCTCAGCATCCCGACCCTGGCTGCGCGCCTGGGCGTGACCGACCGCCACCTGCGTCGCATCTTCCAGGCCAGACATGGTGTGGCGCCGCACGACTACCTGACGACGCAGCGTCTGCTGCTGGCCAAGCAGTTGCTGACCGACACCACGCAGCCGGTGACGCAAGTGGCCCTGGCCAGCGGCTTTGAAAGCCTGCGCCGCTTCAACGCTGCTTTTGTCGAGCGCTACCGCTTCAACCCGACGCGGCTGCGGCGTGAAGGATCGCCAGCCTCCAAGGCCCAGAGCGCGACGGCCTTGCGGCTGGCGTATCGGCCGCCCTACGACGTGGAAGCAATGCTGCGGTTCTTTGCCATGCGCCAGGTTCAGGGCGTCGAACAAGTTGAAGGCCTGACGCTGCGCCGCACCGTCGGCTGGCTGCACCGCGGGCAGCGCATCACGGGCTGGGTCAGCAGCACTTTTGTGCCTGATCGCCATGAAGTGCATGTCAACGCGTCGACCAGCCTGTCGCCCGTGCTGGGCGCCGTGATGCAACGCGTGCGCCACAGCCTGGATCTGGACGCCGACCCGGCGCTCATCGACCCCGTGCTGGCGCTGCTGCCGGTGCCGTTGCGCCCGGGCACGCGCTTGGCCGGGGTGATGGATGGCTTCGAGGGGGCACTGCGCGTGATTTTGGGCCAGCAGGTCACCGTGAAGGCCGCGCGCACGCTGGTGCAGCGCGTGGTGGACCGTTTTGGCAAGCCTATCGACACGCCCTTTGCGGCGCTGACGCATGTGTTCCCCAGCGCCGAAGCGATCGCTGCCGCGGACCCAGAAGTGGTGGGCAAGCTCGGCATCGTGCGCCAGCGCGTGAAAGCCTTGCAGGCTCTGGCAGCGGCGGTCGTGGACGGTACGTTGACCCTGCAGCGGGGCGCGCCGCTGGAAGAAACGTTGGAAACCCTTCGAGCGCTGCCCGGTGTGGGTGAATGGACAGCGCAGGTCATCGCGATGCGCGCACTCGCCTGGCCCGACGCGTGGCCGGCGGCCGACATCGGCCTGATGAATGCGTTGGGTTCTTCAGACCCCGGTGCGCCCCGCCACCTGGCCCGCGAGGCCCGACACATCACCGCCCTGGCCGAGCCCTGGCGGCCCTGGCGCGCCTATGCCGTGATGCGGCTTTGGCACCACCTGGAGACACCCGCATGAAGGCATCTTTTGTCGCGCAGTCGCGCATCGACACACCCCTGGGGCCGCTGACGCTGGCGGCCACACCGCAGGGCTTGGCGGGTGCGTGGTTTGACGGCCAGGCCCATCACCCGGGTGTGCTGGAAGCGCCCGTCGATGGACAACAGCGTTGGCTGATGCAGGCTGCACAGGAACTGGACGACTACTTCGCCGGCCGGCGGCGTAGCTTCGGCGTGCCGCTGGACCCGCAGGGCACCGCCTTCCAGGCCAGCGTGTGGCTGGCGCTGCGGCGCATCGCTTGCGGTCAGTTGCACAGTTATGGCGCTATCGCCGACGAGATCGGCCGCCCGGCGGCGGCGCGCGCGGTGGGCGCGGCAGTGGGGCGCAATCCGATCTCGGTCATCGTTCCCTGCCACCGCGTCGTCGGACGTGACGGTTCACTCACGGGTTATGCCGGGGGCCTGCCGCGCAAGGAAGCGCTGCTGCGGCTGGAAGGCGTGAGCTTGGGGTCTGCTGGCCTGGGCGCTGATCGGGCAAACAAGAAAAACGGCCACCGTGAAACCACAGTGGCCGTCGATGCAAACTAAAAGATGTCAGCGAAAAAGCGACTGCGGCACCGTCGTCAGTTCACCCGGCAAAGAACCGATGTACTTGGCCAGCGCCTTCAGTTCGGCCCGGCTGAACTGCTTGACCTGGCCGGCCATGATGGCGTTGCTGCGTCCCACTTGCGGGTTGCCCTGCACGCCATAGGCATGCAACGTCACGGCCAGGTAGTCTGCGTGCTGGCCGGCGATCTTCGGGTAGCTTGGGTCGATGGGCTTGCTGAAGTTGGCACCGTGGCACGACGAGCAGGCGCCTTTGGTCAGCAATGCCGCCACGTCGGCTGACGGTGCAGCAGTGGGCGCGTCGGCCACCGGCTTGACGCTCTGCGCATTCTGCTTTTCATAGTAGGCCGCCAGATCGGCCATATCGGCGTCGCTCAGCGACCCGGCAATACCGCGCATGGTGGGGTGCTTGCGCTCGCCCTTCTTGTAGGCGGCGAGCGACGAAACGATGTACTTGGCGCCCTGGCCCGCAATCATCGGCACCTTGTGGATCTCTGGAAAGCTGGCCTGGTAGCCAACGATGCCGTGGCATCCGATGCACATGGCGGCCTTCTTTTCGCCTGCTGCCGCATCCTGGGCGTAAGCGGTGCTGAAGTTGCCAAGTAGAGCCACCAGGGCGGCAAGGATGGAGGTGGTCGCTGTGCGCATCATCTGAAAAGCTGGTGGGTCGGAGAAGTCGTCGATTATAGGGTGCCCCTTATACTGTTTTGAGCATCCCTTTCACAGGCGTAAACCGCCTGCCGCACGATGAAATTCCAAGGCTCCGACCAGTACGTCGCCACGCAAGACCTGATGCTGGCGGTCAACGCCGCAGTCACGCTCAAGCGCCCCTTGCTCGTCAAGGGCGAACCCGGCACCGGCAAGACCATGCTGGCCGAGGAAGTGGCGCGCGCGCTGGACATGCCGCTGTTGCAGTGGCACATCAAGAGCACCACCAAGGCGCAGCAGGGCCTGTACGAATACGACGCCGTCAGCCGCCTGCGTGACAGCCAGCTGTCGGGCATCGAAGGCGGGGAAAAGGTCAAGGACATCCACAACTACATCGTCAAGGGTGTGCTGTGGCAGGCCTTCACGGCCGACAGGCCGGTGGCGCTGCTGATCGACGAGATCGACAAGGCCGACATCGAATTCCCCAACGACCTGCTGCGCGAAATCGACCGCATGGAGTTCTACGTCTACGAGACGCGCGAGCTGGTGCGTGCGGTGCATCGGCCGGTGGTGTTCATCACCAGCAACAACGAAAAAGAACTGCCAGACGCATTTCTGCGCCGCTGCTTCTTCCACTACATCAAGTTCCCCGACGCCGACACGATGCGGGCCATCGTCGACGTGCACTTCCCGGGGCTGAAGAAAGAACTGCTGGCCACGGCGCTGAAGACCTTCTTCGACATCCGCAACCTGCCGGGCCTGAAGAAGAAGCCCAGCACCAGTGAGCTGCTGGATTGGTTGAAGTTGCTGGTGGCCGAAGACATCCCGCTGGACGTGCTGCAGAGCAAGGACGACAAGGTCGCGATCCCGCCGCTGGTGGGCGCACTCTTGAAGAACGAACAAGATGTGACGCTGTTCGAGAAGCTCGTCTTCATGCAGAAGCACAACCGGTGAATTTGGCCCACCCCCGGAGCGACCTGCGGTCGCTGCGCCCTCAAGGGGACGCCGCTGGTGGCCCGGCGGAGCCGGTTCCACGGCGGCTACTTGGTCGCGTGAACTTGGAAGACTGCTGACATGGCCTGGCCTGAACCCGTTGCGCTGAGCGGGCCGCACGCCACCTTGAGGCCGCTGTCATCCGACCATCACGACGCCCTGTGTGCGGCCAGCGAAGACGGCGAACTCTGGCGCCTCTGGTACACCGCCGTGCCCTCGCCTGCTGGCATGGCGGCAGAAATCAAGCGTCGGCTTGCTCTGCAGGCGGCAGGCTCGATGCTGCCGTTCACAGTCTTTGACGGCACCGGTCGGGTGGTCGGCATGACGACCTGCATGAACATCGACGCCACCCACAAGCGAGTCGAAATCGGCAGCACCTGGACGGCACAGAGCGCGCAGCGATCGCCGCTGAACACGCAGTGCAAGCGGCTGCTGCTGGGCCATGCCTTCGAGACGCTGGACTGCATCGCCGTCGAATTCCGCACGCACCGCCTGAACACGCAAAGCCGGCTCGCCATCGAGCGCCTGGGCGCGCAGCTCGACGGCGTCCTGCGCGCCCATTCGCGTGCCAGCGACGGCAGCGTGCGCGACACCGCCGTGTACAGCATCACCGCCGCCGAATGGCCGGCAGTGCGGTCGCACCTTGACTGGCAACTGATCAAACCGCGCTGAAAGAAGGAGCCCGTCTGCATGGCCAGAAAGAAGAACATCACGGTCGAAGACCTGTGGCGGATCGAACGCCTTGGAACGCCAAGCTTGAGCCCCGATGGCGCGCAGGCCGTCGCGACGCTGTCGCGCCATTCCATGGATGACAACAAATCGTCGTCGGCGTTGTGGCTGCTGTCCACTCTGGGCGGCGCGCCGCGGCTCTTGACTACAGGCGGCGAGAAAGACAGCCAGCCGCGCTGGGGCCCGCACCGCAAGGACGGCACCGAGCTCATCGCCTTCACCGCCAAGCGCGAGCAGGAAGGGGCCAAGGACACCGAAAGCCAGCTGTACGTGATTGCGCCCGACGGCGGCGAAGCGCGCCGGGTGTCCAACGTGGCCACCGGCGTCGAAGGTTTCCGCTGGTGCCCGGACGGCCAGCGGCTGGTCTTCATCTCCTGGGTTTGGCCCGAACTGAAAGGCGCCAAGGCACAAGCCCAGCAGCACAAGGCTTTCACCGATCGCAAGGAAACGGGCTATGCCACCAGCGAATCGCAGTACCGCCATTGGGACCGCAACCTGCCGATGGGACGGGTGCCGCACCTGCACCTGCTGGAGTTGGGCAAGAGCGGGCCGGCGAAGGTGCGCGACCTCTTTGAGGGCACGCCCTACGAGCTGGGCCGCGCCGACCCCGACGCCCAACACTTCGACATCTCGCCCGATGGCAAGCGCATCGTCTTCGCCTTTGACCCCGCACCTGTGAAGCGTGCCGATGGCCGCTATGCGCTGGCCGAGATGGACATCCGCTCGGGCGAGACGACGGTGATTGCGCGCGACGCCGAATGGGATTTCGGCACGCCGCGGTACAGCCCCGACAGCGGCCCTGACGGCACCCGCATCGCCTTCACCGCCAGCCACGTCGGCCGCAAGCACACGATGCCTTCTTTGCTGGCAATCTGGACCCGTGATGGGCGCGGTTCAGGCGGCCGCTGGGAAGCCATCAGCGAACAGTGGGACCACGCGGTTCACGCGCCGTTGCGCTGGGAAGACGACGGCGAAGCCCTGCTCTTCTGCGCCGAGCAGAAAGGCCGCACGCACCTGTGGCGCTTCGACATCGCCGACCGCCGCGCCGAAGTGGTGGTGGCAGGCGGCTGGGTCAGCGGCTTCGACAAGGCCGCAGGAACACTGGTCACGGTGGCTGATTCAGCGCTGCACCCCAGCCGCATGCACGCCCACGCGCCGGGTGCCAAGCCGCTGCGCATCGAAACCTTCAACGACGCTCTGCTGGCCACGCTGGCCCTGGGCCGCGTCGAGGAAGTCTGGGTCAAGGGCGCCAACCCGATGACCGAAAAGCGTGGCAAGGGCGGCGACGACGTTCAGATGTGGATCGTCTACCCGCCCGGCTTCGACGCAAAGAAGCAATACCCGGTGATGCACAACATCCACGGCGGCCCGCACACCGGCCCCGGGGACAACTGGCACTATCGTTGGAACACCCAATTGTTCGCGGCGCAGGGTTACATCGTCGCCAGCGTCAACTACCACGGCTCTTCGGGCTTTGGCTATGCCTTCCTGGACAGCATCACGCACCGCTGGGGCACGCTGGAGCTGCAGGATGTGGAAGCGGGAACCGACTGGCTGCTGAAGAAGCCATGGGTTGATGCAGGCCGCATCTTCGCCACTGGCGGCAGCTACGGCGGCTTCATGGTGGCGTGGATGAATGGCCACGTGAAACCGGGCCGGTACCAGGCCTATGTCTGCCACGCCGGTTGCTTTGACTGGGTGGCGATGTTCGCCGACGACGCCTGGAGCTGGCATGCCAAGGAACTGGGCCACTGGTACTGGGACGACATGGCCAGGGTGCACGCGCAGAGCCCGCACGCCTATGCCGCCCGTATGAGCACGCCCACGCTCGTCATCCACGGCGCACTCGACTACCGGGTCCCCGATGGTCAGGGCCTGGCCTACTACAACACGCTGAAGGCGCGTGGTGTGGACGCGCGGCTGCTGTGGTTTCCGGATGAAAACCACTGGGTGCTGAAACCGCGCAACAGCAAGCTCTGGTACGGCGAATTCTTCGGCTGGCTGCAGCGGCACGACCCAAAGGCGGCCGGCGCTGCGGCACGGCGCAAGGCATGAAGGCCAGGGGCTGCTTCAACTGCCCTTGATGCGCACCGTGAAGGTCACCATGCCGCCGTCGCCGCCGCTTGCCATGCAAAGAAAGGTTGCTGCCGGGGCATTCAGCCTGGCTCGCCGCGGGGTGGCGCCACCAGCCCCTGGGCCGCAGGGTGAAAGTGACAGCGGCGACAATGCAGGCGTTCAGACGCTAGGGGCACGGCCATGCTCATCAACTTCTTCTACACGCTGCGCGCCGCCAAGCTCAAGGTCTCCGTCAAGGAATACCTGACGCTGCTGGAAGCGATCCAGGCCGGCGTCATCGACGACGACGGCGGCCCCACGGTGGACAAGTTCTACTACCTGGCCCGCACGTCTCTGGTGAAGGACGAAACCCAGTTCGACAAGTTCGACCGCGCCTTTGCCGCCTATTTCAAGGGTGTTGAACTGCTGACTGACTTCACGCAGGACGTGCCGCTGGACTGGCTGCGCAAGACGCTGGAGCTTGAGCTGAGCGCCGAAGACAAGGCCAAGATCGACAAGATGGGCTGGGACGAACTGATGGAAACGCTGAAGAAGCGTTTTGAAGAGCAGAAAGAACGCCACGAAGGCGGCAACAAGATGATTGGCACCGGCGGCACCAGCCCCTTCGGTGCCTATGGCGTCAACCCGCAGGGCATCCGCATCGGCCAGGACAAGGGCCGCAACAAGTCGGCCGTGAAGGTTTGGGACCAGCGCGCCTACAAGGACTACGACGACACCAAAGAGCTGGGCACGCGCAACATCAAGGTGGCGCTGCGCCGCCTGCGCCGATTTGCGCGCGAAGGCGCGGCTGACGAGCTGGACCTGGACGACACCATCCACTGCACGGCGGCCAACGCCGGCATGCTGGACATCAAGATGATCCCGGAGCGCCACAACAAGGTGAAGGTCTTGTTGCTGATGGACGTGGGCGGCACGATGGATGAACACATTCACCGCGTCGAGGAACTTTTCTCGGCTGCCAAGACCGAATTCAAGCACCTGGAGTTCTACTACTTCCACAACTGCGTCTATGACTTCATGTGGAAGAACAACAAGCGCCGCTACAGCGAAAAGCACGCCACCTGGGACGTCATCCGCAAGTACAACCGGGACTACAAGTTGCTATTCGTGGGCGACGCTACGATGAGCCCCTATGAAATCCTGCAGCCCGGCGGCAGCGTCGAATACAACAACGAAGAAGCCGGCGTCGAATGGCTGCAGAGGCTGATGAGTGCGTTTCCAAAATTCGCCTGGATCAACCCAGAACCGCAAGGCGTGTGGCAGTACCGGCAGAGCATTGCCGTGGTCCAGCAACTGGTCAACCAGCGCATGTTTCCGCTGACGCTGGCCGGGCTGGAAGGTGCGATGCGGCTGCTTAGCAAATGACCGTTTCGCACCGCGGGGCAGTGCCGCGCCGGGCGCTGTGGGATGGGTTCTGTGGGCTGGTGGCGTTGGGGTGCGTCGCCGCGTTGGCAGGCTGCGCCAGCACGGTGGCGGCGCCACCCGCCGCAACATCAACGGCAACATCAACCGCAACGTCAAACGTAACGTCAACCGCAACATCATCCACAACCGCCGGGCCTGCGCTCGAGGCCTTCTCGCTCGTCACCCCGCAAGAATTTGAACAGCAGTCGCCCACGCTTGGCGTGAAGATCGAGATCGAGGCGCCCGCTGAGCTGAAGGCGCTGCTGGAACGCCACCTGGACGTGGTGCGCCTGGGCCGCATCAGCCGCGACGATGTCGATGACACCGAATGGGCGCGCCTGATTGACGCCGCGCCCTCGCAAGTGCGTGACCTGCTGCAGACCGAAGGCTACTTTGCGCCGCAGGTCAGCGTGACGCGCGCACCTGGCCGCGCCACTGGCCAGCCCGACCAGGTGCGGCTGCTGGTGGAGCCCGGCGCGCGGGCGCGCATTTCGCGCGTCACGCTCGAAGCCGAAGGCGATCTGGAGCGCGGCGCGACAGCCGCCACCAGCAGCAACGCACACGCTGCGGCCACGCTGGCACAGTGGCGCAAGGCCTGGGAGCTGCCCGCAGGCAGCGACTTCCGCAACCCCGCCTGGAGCTCGGCCAAGTCGGCCGCACTGGCGCGCCTGCGCGCTTCCGGCTACGCCCTGGCCACGTGGACCGGTACCAGCGCCGACGTGAACGCCGAGCGCAATGAAGTGCGCCTCTTCCTGGTCGCCGACAGCGGCCCACTCTTCCGTTTCGGGCAGATCCAGATCGAAGGCCTGGCCGCGCAGGACGCCGACACCGTGCGCAACCTGGCGTACGCCAGACGCGGTGCACCAGTGACGGAAACGCTGCTGCTGGACTTTCAAGAGCGCCTGCAGAAGTCGGGCCTGTTCGAGACCGTCAACGTCACGCT
>JAYSYB010000435.1:0-4181 GCA_043716775.1 Rubrivivax sp. | reverse complement strand
TGCGCAGCGCCTGGCAGCGTTTCGCGCAGGCCCTGCCGCTGCCGCCAGCCCCAGCGCTGCCCGCGGTGGCCATCGACATGGCCGGCGACCTCAACCGCCGTCTGGGCCAGGTGGCACAGCGCATCAAGCTCGACGGCGTCACCCACAACGTCTTCCGCGAAGGTGTGCAGACCGGCGATGCGTCGCGGCCCTGGTCGCTGGAACTGCTGCCCCAACTCATCGAACCGGCCGACTGGGCCGCCATCGAAGCCGGCGTGACGCAGCGCGCCGAACTGCTGGAACAGGTGCTGGCCGACCTTTACGGCCCGCAAACGCTGCTGCACCAGGGCCTGCTGCCACCGGCACTGCTGCTGCGCCACCCGGGCTGGCTGCGGCCGATGATGGGCGCCGAGCCGGCCGGCGGGCAGCGGCTGCTGATCGTCGCCTTTGATCTGGCGCGCGGACCCGACGGCCGCTGGTGGCTGGTGTCGCAGGGCACACAGGGGCCGTCGGGCCTGGGCTATGTGTTGCACAACAGGCTGGTCATTGCGCGCCAGTTTCCGGACGCCTTCCGGGAACTGCGCGTGCAGCGCATCGCCAGCAGCTACCGCAGGCTGCTGGATTCGCTGGAGCAGCGTGCCGCCACGGTCGCCGGCGGCCACACGCCGCGCGTGGTGTTGCTGACGCCGGGGCCCTACAGCGAAACCTACTTTGAACACGCCTACCTGGCGCGCTATCTCGGCCTGCCGCTGGTGGAAGGTGGTGACCTCACGGTGCGCGGTGAGGGCCTGTTCCTCAAGACCGTCGAAGGCCTGGAGCCCGTGCACGGCGTGCTGCGCCGGCTGGACGACGACTGGTGCGACCCGCTGGAGCTGCGCCCTGACAGTTCCCTGGGCGTGCCGGGGCTGCTGCAGGCCGCTCGCAACGGCCGCGTGGTGATGGCCAATGCGCTGGGGAGTGCGTTTCTTGAATCCCCCGCCATCCAGGGCTTCCTGCCCGCCATTGCCCAGCGCCTGATGGACCAGACGCTGACGTTGCCGGCGCTGCCCACCTGGTGGTGCGGCGAAGCGGCGTCGTGGCAGAACGTGCGCGGACAACTGGACGACAAGGTGTTGCGCAGCACCTTTCCGCACGACGGCCGCACCACGCGCATCCACGGCCCCCACGACCCTGGCCACGCGCAGGCCCAGCATCAAGGTCAGCGCCCGGCGGTGCACGAAGACCCTGACGCCTGGACGGCACAAAGCCGGCTGCGTTTTGCGCGCGCACCGATCTGGGGCGGTGGTGCGGTCGCGCCGCGCCCGGCCCTGGTGCGTGTCTATGCCATCGCCGAAGGCAATGGCCGGTGGCATGTGTTGCCCGGTGGCATGACCCGCGTGGCGCAGCGCGAAGACGCCAGCGTGTCGATGCAGCGCGGCGGCACGAGCCTGGACACCTGGGTCATGACCGAAGGCGCGGTGGACAGCTTTTCAATGTTGCCCAAACGCCTGCAGGTGGACGACATCCTGGCCCGCCACCGCCCCGTCAGCAGCCGCACGGGCGAGAACCTCTTCTGGCTGGGCCGCTACACCGAACGCACCGAACAGATGGTGCGCCTGGCCCGCGCCACGCTGGCGCTGATCGATGTCGATGCCGACACGCCGCTGCCTGTGCTGCAGGCGATGTCGGTGCTGGCCGTGGACACGGGCCTGGCGCCGCGCGGCGTGCCGACGCTGCAGAAGTCGGCGCGGCACTTCGAACGCGCGGTGCTGGCGGCGCTGGGCGACACCCGACAAAGCGCCAGCATCGCCTACAACCTGTCGTCCCTGGAGCGTTGCGCCGCAGGCCTGCGCGAACGGCTGTCGCCCGAGCAGTGGGGCCTGGTGCGCAACATGGGCGACAACTTCGCCCGCGCGCTGGACGTGCCCGACGGTGAACTGCCCACGCTGGCGCAGGTGCTGCCGGCGCTGGACCGGCTGGCGCTGCAACTGGCCGCCGTCACCGGGACGCAGACCGACCGCATGACCCGCGACCACGGCTGGCGCCTGCTGACCGTGGGCCGCCTGCTGGAGCGCCTGCAAGGCGTGGCGTTGCGGCTGGAGGTCTTTGTGCAGTCGCAGGCCCTGGCCACCGTGCCCGGCACCGAATTGCTGCTGGACCTGTTTGACAGCCTCATCACCTTCCGCGCCCGCTACCAGCGCCATGAAGACCTGCTGGCGCTGACGGATTTGCTGGTGCTGGACAGCGCCAACCCGCGCGCCTTTGCCGGCGTGCTGCGGCGCCTGCGCACCGAACTGTCCAAGTTGCCCGGGGACGCCGATAGCCTGCGGCCCTTCCTGGCCCTGCTGCCAGCGCAGGGGGCGGGGCTGACGCTGGAGTCGCTGCGCGACGCCGACGATGCCGACCTGTCGCAGCGTCTGGAATCGTTGGCCGCCGATCTGGGCGCTGCCGCATCGGCGCTGGCCGAACGCATTGGCGAGCGTTACTTCACGCTGGCGCAGGGCGTGGATCAAAGGGTCTGACGTTGGACATCGAAGTCATTCACGACACCCACTACGCCTACGCAGCGCCGGTGTCGCTGGCGCACCACCTGGCGCATCTGCAGCCCTTGCAGGACGACGCCCAGCAGCTGCTCAGCTTCAGCCTCCTGATTGACCCGCTGCCCGCGCCGCCCAACGCGGCGCCGGTCGCCAGCCTGGACGCGATGGGCAATGCCCAGTTCCACTTCAGCCTGGCGCAGCCGCACCAGCGGCTGCATGTGCGGTCCAGCAGCCGCGTGCGTCTGGCGCCACGCTTTGTGGGTCTGCAAGCCGAAGAGTCGCCGCCGTGGGGCGAGGTTGCCGCGCGGTTGCGCTACGTCGCGGGCGCTGCTTTTGAGCCGGCAACGGAATTCGCCATGCCGTCGCCCTACGTGCCGCGCCTGCGTGCGCTGCGCGACTACGGCGCGGCCAGCCTCGCGCCAGGCCGGCCGCTGGCTGCGGCGGCGATTGAACTGATGCAGCGGGTCCACGCCGACTTCCACTTTGAGGCCCACAGCACCGACATTGACACCCCGTTGACCCAGGTGCTGCAACAGCGCAGCGGCGTCTGCCAGGACTTTGCCCACCTGCTGGCCGGCGTGCTGCGTATGTGGGGCCTGCCGGCGCGTTATGTCAGCGGCTATCTGCTGACCCATGCACCTGAAGGCGGCGTCAAGTTGCAGGGCGCCGACGCCAGCCATGCCTGGGTGCAGGTGTGGTGCCCGGGCACGCCCGGGGTGGGTTCGGGTTTGGGCACGGTTTCAGGCACGGTTTCAGGCACAGACGGCTGGCTGGACCTGGACCCCACCAACAACGTCATCCCCGGCATGGCGGGCACGGCCGGCAGCGGCCATGTACGGGTGGCGGTGGGGCGCGACTTCAGCGACGTGACACCGCTGCGCGGTGTCATCCGCGGCGGTGGCCGGCACACGCTCCGGGTCGGCGTGAACACACGCGTCCTTCCGGACGCCAGTTTTGATGCCGCGCGGGAACGCGAATTGCTACAGTGATTTGCTTGGAGAGCGCACGAACATGAAGTCGCCATTCGATGAGATGCATGAGCAAACGCACCCCGCCGTCAAGGGCGTGCGCAAACACTACCGCGTCTATGACGACTGGCTGCAGCGCCAGCCTGCTGCGCAGATGCAGGCGCGGCGCCACGAAGCGGAAATGATCTTCCGCCGCGTCGGCATCACCTTTGCCGTCTATGGCGCGAAGGACGAAGACGGCGCGGGCCGTGAAAGGCTGATTCCCTTCGACCTGATCCCGCGTGTCATCCCCAAGCACGAGTGGACGGCGATGGACGCCGGCCTGCGCCAGCGCGTGACGGCGCTGAACCGCTTCATCCATGACGTCTACCACGGGCAGGACATTCTGAAGGCCGGCATCGTGCCTGCTGAGCAAGTGCTCAACAACGCCCAGTTTCGCAAGGAAATGATGGGCGTCAATGTGCCGGGGAACGTGTACTCCCACATCTCGGGCATCGACATCGTGCGTGCGGGCAACAACGACGGCAGCGGTGAGTACTACGTGCTGGAAGACAACCTGCGCGTGCCCAGCGGCGTCAGCTACATGCTGGAAAACCGCAAGATGATGATGCGGCTGTTTCCCGATCTCTTCAGCATCCACCGCGTCGCACCCGTCGCGCATTACCCTGACCTGCTGCTGGAAACGCTGCGTGCCGTGGCCCCGGCCGGCGTCAGC
>JAYSYB010000434.1:0-4194 GCA_043716775.1 Rubrivivax sp. | reverse complement strand
GGCCCGCCAGGCCGGTGCCGGGCGCGCGACGGCGCCACTCGTGGAAATCGTCAGCGCACGGCTTGCGCTGGCGCTGGGCAATGGACCCGAGGCGCTGGCCTGCATCGACGCGGCAGAGCCCGTGTTGAAGCGCGCCGCAGACCAGCGTGCGTTGCGCCGGCTGTGGCTCGTGAAAGCGCAAGCCCTGGAACCCGAAGCGGCCGTGCAGTTGCTGCAGCGCTTGCTGGCAGACCCCGCGCTGCGCGGCAATGTGGCAGCCAGTCTGCCCGTGCAGGTGCGCATGGCGCAGACCCTGCTGCGCCTGCAGCAGCCCGCGCTGGCCTTGAGCCACGCCCAGCGCGCAGGGCACTGGTTGCAGGCCGTGCTGCCGCTGGAAATGTCGCCCGCAGAAGTGCAGCTCACGCTGGCGCGCTGTGTGCTGGCATGCGCGGCGCCGGGCCCGCACGGCGCGCAGGCTGAGTTGGCCGCGCAGGCCGCGGCAGAAGCCACCCGTGCGGGCTGCGAATGGGTGCAGCAGGTGGCATTGACGCAGATGGACGCCACCTACCGTGACGGCTGGCTGCACCGCAACCCGGTCAACCGCGAGCTGCTTGCGCTGGGCACTCGCCTGACCCAGGCTGCGGTTTGAGCGATGGGGGTCTATGGACGGCCCATCAGGCCAAGGTCTGTGTGAGCTGGCCGCCCGCCGTCACATGCCACTGCACCCGCGCCAAAGCGCCGTTGATCAGCAGCAACTGCGGCGGCCGGTGGCCGATGTCCACGTCCACCAGCACGGGGCAGTGCAGGGCGCCGAGCGTGGCTTGCAGGGCTTCGGTGTAGCGCATCTGGCTTGCGCCGGTCGTGTCGGGCGCGGCTGAACGGCCGACGAGCACACCCGCCAAGCCGTCTGCCCCGCCCAGCCAACCCGCCCAGCGCAACCGGTGCAGGGCGCGCACCCAATCGGTGGGCGAGAGACCCGAATTCTCCAGGTACAGCACCGTACCGTCAGCGCGGTGCCGCTGGATGAATGCCGCGACATCGCCATGCACCGTGCCGGCGGTGTGCATCAGCGTGTCGATGCAGCCGCCGATCAGACGGCCGCTGAATTGCAGTTCGGCCTGGCCCCGCAGCGCGCGCCAGGCGGTGGGCTCGGTGAGTTGGTGGGTGGTGTCGGGCACGAGCGCAAAGTCGGTCCACTGTTGCTGCCAATGGCGGGACTGGCTCTGCGTGAACGTGCCGCCGGCTGGCGTGGCCAGCAAGGCCATGGTGCCGTGCGTGAGGCTGTCCGTCTGCCCCGCCACCAAGTCCATCAGGCAGGGCCCGTGCGCGGTGGCCCAGCCCAGCCGCAGCGTCATCGGCAGCAACCAGGTGCTGGTGTCGCTGTAACCCATCAGCCACTTCGGCCGCGCCCGGGCGAGTGCGGCCCAGTCCAGCCGGTCCAGCACTTCGATCGCCAGTTCACCGCCCCAGGGCGGGATGATCGCGGCCACGTCGTCGCGCAGCAGGGCTTGCATCAGCTCTGCGGCGCGTTCTGCCGCGGGCGCACTGGCGCTCTGCGCTTCCTGGCGCAAGCAGCGACCCTCTTCAACCGCGAAGCCCTGGTCTCGCAAATGCTGCAGCGTGAGATCAAGCCGCGCATGCAGCGCTGGCTCCACGCCAGAACTGGGCGCAGTGACGAAGACGCGTTGCCCACGTGCCAACGGGGTCGGATAACGAATGCCCATGCATCGATGATGCATGCCCCTGAGCGGCGATGTGGATTTGTCACACCCGGCGACTGGTGCACTCTTGACGGTGCAGCCACCGCCCTGCACGAGGCGTTTCGCGAGGCACGGCATGATCGACGATGAGCGAGGGTACAGTTTCGTCAAGGAAACCCCACCATGACCACCACACTGTCCCCCGCGTCCAAGCCCGCCCGCGTGCTGGTCGTGGACGACGACCGGCCGATGCTCGAATCGATGGCTCGCGGCCTCAGGCGGGCAGGGTATGAAGTCGTGGAGGCCACTTCCGGCGAACAGGCGCTTCAACTGGCGCTGAGTTGCCAGCCGGACATTGCCGTTCTCGACGTGCGCATGCCCGGGATGTCGGGGCTGGAACTTGCGCTGGCGATCCGCGAGCAGACGACGATTCCTTTCCTGTTTGCGTCGGTTCATGGGGACAGCGAAGTCACCCGTGCCGCCGCCGAGTACGGTGCATTGGGCTATCTGATCAAGCCGGTGGAGGCTGAACAGCTTGCACCTGCGATCGAGTCGGCGCTGGCGCGCGCGCGCGACATCCGGCGGCTCGAGGAATCCGGAGCTCAACTGACCGTCGCCTTGTCAAAGAGCCGCGAGACCAGCATCGTCGTGGGCATCCTGGTCGAGCGCTACCGCGTCGACCGCCATGCCGCGTTCGAGCTGCTGCGCGAGCACGCCCGCGCGCAGCGGCGAAAAGTCGGCGAGGTCGCCGAGGAACTGCTGCATGCGGCCGAATCGCTGAATCTGAAGAAGCCGGCGAAGTAGGGTGGGAGCCGCAGCTCAAACCCCGCTCAGTGTGTCTGCGCTGCTTGAGGCCATGCAGTTCTTCCTTGGCCTCGGTGTAGTGGCGGCACTGTTTTGGGTGCTGTATCACCTTGAAGGAGATTGGCCGGAACGCTTTGCACGCGAGCGCTCATTTCGCCACGACGTCGCTGCCGCCGGATTTGGCTGTGTGCTGGCCTGGTTCATCGCAAAATTGTTTGACTGATGGCGCGCCGGCCTCGCGGGAAAGTACCGAGCCCACGCAGCCATTCGCGTCGGCATCATCGGGCCGCTGACCCCTAAACCTCGGGACAGCAAAGCCGATCCACCTGATGGACCGGCATCGGTTGCGCGAACCAGGGTTCGCTTTGCCACCGGGCCCTGAACCTGCCCTCCACCGTATCGGTGCGTTTCCGCCCAGTCGTTGCGGAACCACGAGGCCCGGGCCCATTCCTCGCCCACTCTGCTTGAGTCTTGCCATGCCCCTCGGGCGTTTGGCATTGCTCATGTGGAATTGCGGCCGCCGCACGCGAGGAATCCGACATGGCACAAGCAACCCCAGCGGCCGCGGTAACGACCGCCCGCCCAAAAGACTGGCTTCCGGGCCTGGCTGAGAACGCCAAATACGACGTCGTCTCCGGCTTCATCATCTTCCTGATCGCGTTGCCGCTGTGCCTGGGCATCTCGATCGCCTCCGGTGCACCACCTGTCGCAGGCGTGCTAACGGCCATCGTCGGCGGCATCCTGGGCGCCGTGCTCAGCGGCTCGCACCTGACCATCAACGGCCCAGCGGCCGGCATGATCGTGGTCGTCTTTGGCGTCGTCATGAGCCTGGCCGACGTGCCCGGGGATGCCGCAACCGGCTTCAAGTACGCACTCGCCGTCGGCGTGGTTTGCGGCGTGATTCAGATCGTGCTCGGCCTGCTCGGTGCCGGCGCGATGACCAACCTGTTCAACCTGTCTGTCGTGCACGGCATGCTGGCCGGCATCGGCCTGATCGTGCTGGGCAAACAGCTGCACGTGGCACTCGGCGCCAGCGCGGCCAAGCTGACTATGGTGCAGACCTACGGCCAAATCCCCGCGGCGATCGGCCGCATGCTGTCCGACCCGGTGCTGCAGAAGGTTGCACTGATCGGCTTTTTGGCCATGTTCATCATGGGCATCTGGCCGGTGCTGGGCAAGATTGCACCGGTGCTGGGCAAGCTGGCCAAGCTGCTGCCCGCGCCGCTGGTCATCATGCTGATCACGGTGCCGATGGCGGCCAGTTTCGGCCTCGACAAGAAGTACCTGGTCCAGGTGCCGCTGAACTTCATGGACTCGTTCATGTTCCCCGACTGGAGCAAGATCGGCACCGGCATTTTCTGGAAGGGTGTGTTCGTCTACACCTTCGTCGCCAGCCTGGAGTCGCTGCTGACGGCCTCGGCCATCGACAAGATGGACCCGTGGAAACGCCAGTCGAACATGAATCGCGAACTCATCGGCAAGGGTTCGGCCAATGCACTGGTGTCGCTGATCGGCGGCCTGCCGATGATTGCCGAGGTGGTGCGCAGCTCGGCCAACATCATGAATGGCGGCCGCACGCGCTGGGCCAATATCTTCCACGGCGTGTTCCTGCTGGCAGCGGTGGCGATGATCCCGGCCATCCTCAACATGATCCCGCTGGCGGCGCTGGCCGGCATCTTGTTGGTGGTGGCGTGGAACATGGGCGAATGGC
>JAYSYB010000433.1:0-4204 GCA_043716775.1 Rubrivivax sp. | reverse complement strand
TTGCACCGTTCTCGTCAGCCTCGCGAGCCTCGCTCACATCACCCACGCCGCAGACACCCCAAGCCCAGAGGCCCTGGAACGAGGTCTGGCCGGACGCTGGAGCGGCGCGCTGGAATACCGCGACTACCAGAGCAACCGCAGCTTCAAGCTGCCGTTGAACACGCTGCTCAGCACCGGCCCCGACGGCGCGACGATGACGCGCGTTTCCAGCTTTGACGACGGCCCGCAGACGGGTGTGGTCACCATCACCACCGTGAGCCTCTTCGACGCCAGCGGCATGCTCACCAGCGCCATGTTCCGCAAGGGCCGTGCGGTGGAAGTGTGGAAAGAAGCAGCGCGCGTCAGCGCTTTCGTCGACGCCACGCACTGGACGCTGGTCTATCAGCGCCAGGGCCAGGACGACAACAAGGCCGCCGACATCCGCATCACCCAGACCCGTCGCGGCGCAGAGCTGACAGCGCTGAAGGAAGTCAAGCCCGTGGACGCGCCCGACAGCGCCTATGCGTTTCGCAATCAGACGGTGCTGACGCTGCAGGCAGCGCCTTGACTGTCAGCAGCGCGCCGTCACCCCAACCGTCACCCCAACCGCTAGCCCAGCCTTCACCCCAGCGTGGAGGGGTCGAAGTTGGCGCCGCACAGCACCAGCGCGATGCGCTCGTGCGGTGCGGGCTTGATGGCGCCACAGCGCAATGCCGCCAGCGGCAGCGCGGCGGCGGGCTCAACGGCCAGGCGCAGTTGTCGCCACAGCACATGCTGGGCTTCTGCGATGGCATCCACCGGCAGCAAGTGCGAAGCCGCTACAAAGCGCTGGCAGATCGGCCAGGCGATGTGGCCGATGCGGCGTGCGCCCAGTGCGTCAGCTGCCAGACCCCCCACCGCCACATCGACAGGCTCGCCTGCAGCGCGCGCGGCGTTCAACGTGGGCGAACCCACAGGCTCCAGCGCCTCGACACGGCTGCGGCCTTCAAACCAGGCCGCGATGCCGGCAATCAGGCCACCGCCGCCAACGCTGACCAGCACGCGGTCGGGCAGGCCGGCGTCGTCTTCAATCTCTGCGGCCAGCGTGCCGGCGCCGGCCACCACCTCGGCCTGGTCGTAAGCGTGCATCAGCAGCGCGCCGCTGACCTGCTGGCGTTGCAGGCAGGCCGCCAACGCATCGGCATAGGCAGCGCCGGACACCACCACCTGCGCGTTCAACGCAACCAGGGCCTGGCGTTTGGCAGTGCTTGCCAACTCTGGCAAGAAGACTTCACAGCGCACCCCCAGGGCCTGTGCGGCGGTGGCCACTGCAATGCCGGCATTGCCGCCAGAAGCAATCACCACGCCCGCAGCCGGAATGGGCACGGCCCGCATGCGGTTGAACATGCCCCGCGCCTTGAAGCTGCCGCCGCGCTGGAGATGTTCAAGTTTGAGCCACAGCTCGGCGCAGGGCACCCCCAACGCGGCGCCGGGCAGGCGCCACAACGGGGTTCGCCGCACGTCGCCACCAATGCGCGCTTGCGCGGCGCGGATGGTTTGTGGGTTGACGAAGGAATCGTGAGCAGTCACTCAGCCATCGTAGCCGCTACAGTGGGCTGATGAACTCATCCACCGCTCCTTCTGCCGCGCTCTCTTCCGCTCCTTCTGCGGCATCCCTGGCCTGGGCCCAACGCCTGGTGCGCATCCACACCGTCAGTGATGCGTCAAACCTGCCGCTGATCGAATGCATCGCCGACCACCTGCGCAGCCTGCAGGTGCCACTTCGGCTGACCTACGACGAAGGCCGCAAAAAGGCCAACCTCTTCGCCACGCTGGGCACCGGCAAGCCCGGTGGCGTGCTGCTGTCGGGCCACACCGACACGGTGCCTTGGGACGGCCAGGCCTGGACCCTGGACCCGCTGTCCGCCCTGGTTCGGGACGGCCGCCTGTACGGCCGCGGCAGCGCCGACATGAAGGGCTGGATCGGCCTTGTCGTCGCACAGACCCAGGCCTGGCTGGAAGCGGATTTGCCGCACGCGCTGCACTACGCCTTCAGCTACGACGAAGAGGTGGGCGGCTTCGGCGCCAGGCACCTGATTGCAGACTTGCACGACGCCGGCATCGCGCCCGCCATCTGCATCGTCGGTGAGCCGACCGACATGGTGCCGGCCATCGCGCACAAGGGCGTGCACCGCTGGCGCTGTTGCGTGCGCGGCAAGGCGGCGCATTCGTCGCTGACGCCAATGGCCGTCAACGCGGTAGAAGCGGCGGCACGCGTGGTGGCGCACATCACCGCGCTGGGCGATGAACTGCGCGCTTCAGAGCCGCGGCAAGTCGGCTTCGACGTGCCCTGGTCCACCAGCGCGGTGTGCCGCATCGAAGGCGGCATTGCCGACAACGTGGTGCCCGAGGAATGCCGCTTCCACTATGAATTCCGTGACCTGCCGGGTGCCGATGCAGCCGCGCTGCAACGCCGCGTGGTGGACTACGCGGCCACGCTGGAGCCGGCCATGGAGGCGGTGGACGCCAGCAGCGGCTTTGCCTTCGAAGCCTTCGCGTCGATGCCTGCCTTCAAGGCGCGGCCTGACGAGCCTGCGGTGCAGCTTGCACTGCGTCTTGCGGGCACCCCCAAGACCACGCTGGTGGCCTTTGGCACCGAAGCGGGGCTGTTTCAGCGCGCCGGCATGTCCACCGTGGTGTGCGGGCCGGGGTCCATCCAGCAGGCGCACCAGGCCGATGAGTTCGTGAGCCTGGCGCAGTTGGCAAAGGCCGAAGAATTCCTGCGCGGCCTGGGTCAGCCCGCCAGCAGATGACGGGGTGCATGCCCAGCCCGCCACAGGTCCAGCATGCGCGCCAGCAGCGCATCGAATTCAGCCGTGTAGCGCGTGCTGTCAAACAGCGGCAAATCCATCCGCCGTTCGTTCAAGTGCTGCTTGTAGCCGGCCAGCAGCGTGGGGTCCGCTGCCAGGGCGCGGAGCGCGCGCTTGTAGTCCTCGACATCCGCAAACGCCAGCTCGCCAAGCCCCGCCGCGTTCAGCACACCAGCCGCCACCCGCGATGCATAGGCGTTGCCAAAGAGTGTGACCACCGGCACCCCGGCCCACAGCGCATCGGCCGCCGTGGTGTGGGCGTTGTAGGGCCAGGTGTCCACAAACACATCGGCCAGCGCCAGGCGTGAGAAGTGCGACTCGTAAGTCACCGTCGGCGCGAAGACGATGCGCTCGGCCGCCACGCCGCGCGCCGCAGCTTCGCGGCGCACGTTGTCGTGCAACTGGCCGTTGGTTTCCTTCAGCCACAGCACCGCGTGCGGCACCTCAACCAGCACCTCGCACCAGGCGTCGAAGGCTTCAGGCAGGATCTTGTAGGTGTGGTTGAAGGCGCACATCACGAAGGCGTCTTCGGGCAGCCCGGCCTGCGCGCGGTGCAGCGCCTTGGGCAACGGGCGCCAGCGGCCATTGGGCTGGAAGGTCAGCGGCATCTGCGCCAGCTTTTCGCTGAAGTGCGGCGCCAGTTCTACCGGCGTAACCAGCGGGTCGCCGATCAGGTAGTCGATGAAGTCGGCACCGGTGCTGCCGGGGTAACCCAGAAAGGCCACCTGGATCGGCGCCGGCCGCGCGGCAAAGACACCCAGGCGGTGGCCGCGGGTGTGGCCGGCCAGGTCGATGAGCACGTCGATGCCGTCGGCGCGCACGCGCTCGGCGGCCTGTGCGTCACTGCGGCCGCGCAAGTCAATGAACTGGTCTGCAGCGGCTGCAATGCGGCGGCGCAGCGGCGACTCGTCGTCAGGCCCTGAGCTGTACAGCACCACTTCGAAACGCGTGCGGTCGATCTGCTCCAGCAGTTCCACCAGCAGCTGCGACACGGGGTGTTCGCGGAAGTCATACGACACCCAGCCAATGCGCGCGCGGCGGCCGGCCTGCAGGCTTTCAGCACGTTCAGCGCGCTCTGCCGCAGTCAGCGGCGGAAGCACGGCCGCGTTCCAGGCCACTGCGGCCGACTCCCCTTGCGCGGCGATGAGCTGCAGCGCCGGGTCCAGCGGCAGCGACAGCATGCCAAAGGCAGCCGACACGCGTGCCATGCCCGGCGGTGCATTCAGCAGCTGCTCTTCGATCTGCTGCAGGTCTTGCGCCAGGTCGCTCCAATCGCAGATGTGGCGCTTTTCAAAGGACAGGTGGCTCAGCGCTTCCAGGTTGCCAGGCTCCAGCGCCAGCACCGTCTTCATGCATTCCACGGCCTCGCGCTTCAG
>JAYSYB010000432.1:0-4219 GCA_043716775.1 Rubrivivax sp. | reverse complement strand
ACCTGCAGCATCGCGCTGCGCCGCGCGCGCAGGCGGCGGCCGGCGCGGTGCCAGGGGCCGGAATTCAGCGCCGGCCTTGGTGATGTGGCAGTGGCAGTGGCGGTGGAGGTGGCGGTGTTCATGACTGCCGCAACTTCGGGTTGGCTGCGAAGTAAGCCAGGTCCGCCAGCAGGCTGAGCAGCACGTAGGCCGTCGCCGTCACCAGCACCACGCCTTGCACCACTGCGTAATCGCGGTTGAAGACGGCGTCCACCACCAGTTTGCCGAAGCCGGGGATGGTGAACACCTGCTCCGTCAACACGGCGCCCGACAGCAGCGTGCCCAGTTCCAGCGCGCCCAGCGTGATCACTGGTGTCAGTGCATTTCTGAAGGCATGTTTCAAGACCACCACGCGCTCGCTCAACCCTTTGCTGCGCGCGGTGCGCACGTAGTCCGAGCTCAGCACCTGCAGCATCGCGCTGCGGGTGTGGCGCATCAGCACGGCGGCGATGGCGTTGCCCAGCACGAAGGCCGGCATGATCATCGCGGCCAGGTTGGCGGAGAGGTCTTCAAAAGGGCTGACGTAGCCCGACGCCGGCAGCCAGCCCAGTTGCACCGAGAACAGCAGGATGAAAAGGATGCCGAGCCAGAAGTTGGGCGTGGAGATGCCCCACAGCGCAAAGCCGTTGGCCAGCGCATCGGGCCAGCGGCCGCGGCCCACGGCGGCCGCGATGCCCGCCGGCACGCCGATAAGCACCGCAATGGCAAAGGCCAGGAGTGCAAGTTCCAGCGTCACCGGCAGCTTTTGCAGCACCAGGTCCAGCACCGGCTGCTGCGTGCGCACCGATTCGCCCAGGTCGCCCCGCAGCACGCCACCGATCCAGTAGGCATAGCGCATCGGCAGCGGCTCATCCAGGTGGAGCTTTTCTCGCAGGTAGGCCACCACCGTCGGGTCCTGTTCCTCACCGGCCAGGATCTTGGCCGGGTCACCCGGCAGCAGTTGCTGCAGGCCAAAGACCAGCATCGACACAAACAGCAGTGTCGGCACGATGGTGGCGATGCGCTTGATCAGGTACTGGAACACGCAAGGTCCGCCGCAACATCCAATGCAACACCCGCTGCAACACCCGCCGACTCACGCCTACACTGCCGCCCCACCGCCACATCCGCAGGAGACACGCCATGACAGGCCTTCAACTCCGTTCCCTCGTCAAGGCCAGCGGTGAACTTGAACTCTCGCTGGCGCAGATGGAAACGCCGGCCCCGGCCGATGGCGAAGTGGTGATGCGCGTCGAAGCCGCACCGCTGAACCCGTCGGATCTGGGCCTGCTGTTCGGCCCTGCCGACATGGCCAGGGCCGTGGCCTCGGGCACCGCCGATCAACCCGTCGTCACCGCGCCCATCGCGCAAGCCGCCATGAAGGGCATGGCTGGACGCATGGATGAGTCGATGCCGGTGGGCAACGAAGGCGCGGGCACGGTGGTGGCTGCCGGTGCGTCGCCCGCCGCGCAAGCGCTGCTGGGGCGCCGCGTGGCGCTGCTGGGTGGCGCCATGTATTCGCAGTTCCGCTGCGTGGCGGTGGCGCAGTGCCTGCCGCTGCCCGACGGTGCGACCGCCGTCGATGGCGCATCGTGCTTCGTCAACCCGCTCACCGCCCTGGGTATGGTCCAGACGATGCAGCGCGAAGGCCACAAGGCGCTGGTGCACACGGCAGCTGCTTCCAACCTCGGGCAGATGCTGAACCGCATCTGCTTGAAAGACGGTATCGCGCTGGTCAACATCGTGCGCACGCCGGAACAGGCCGCCCTGCTGCGCGGCATGGGCGCGGCGCATGTCTGCAGCACTGACTCTCTGCGCTTCATGGAAGAGCTGACCGACGCGCTGGCCGCTACGGACGCCACCATCGCCTTCGACGCCACGGGCGGCGGGCGGCTGGCGGGGCAGATCCTGACAGGCATGGAAGCGGCCATCAGCCGCAACGCCAAGGAAGAAATGGGCTATAGCCGCTACGGGTCGAACGTGATGAAGCAGGTCTACATCTATGGCGGGCTGGACATGAGTCCGACCGAGATCGTGCGCAACTTCGGCATGACCTGGGGCATGGGCGGCTGGCTGCTGTTTCCCTTCCTGCAGAAAATCGGGCCGGCCGCAGCCGAGCTGCTGAAGGCGCGCGTGGCGGCCGAGCTGAAGACCACCTTCAAGAGCCATTACGCGGGTGAGCTGTCGCTGCGGGAGGCCTTGCAAATCAGCAACATCGCGCTCTATGGGCCGCGCAACACCGGCGGCAAATACCTGATCAACCCGAACCGCCCCTGAGCCGCCAGACCACGCCAAAAACTCGGCCATCTCAAGGCGCCAGCTTCAGCCCGCTGACGCGCAGCAGGCCGTCCGGAATCTGCCGCACGCCACTCAACTTGGACGTGTAGGCCCACAGCCAGTTGCGGTGGTAGACATAGAGGATAGGTCGCTCTTTCAGCACTCTTGCGGCAATCTGGTCGAAGAGTTTCTTGCGCAAGGCCGGGTCGCGTTCACCGCGGCTCTGGTTGATGAGCGAGTCGGTTTCTGCATTGCAATATCCAGCGTAGTTCAGCGGCTGCTTGCAGGCATGGAAGCTGAAGAGGTTGCCGTCGGGGTCGGGCCTGCCGCTCCAGGCCAGCACGTAAGCATCAAAGTCGCCCTTGTCGGCCATGTTCAGGCTGGTGGCGAATTCAGCGGAAAGGATCTTGACGTCGAAACCCGCGTCGCGCGTCATCGCCTGCACCACCAGCGCCAGCCGTTGCGCGTCGGACGTGGTGGGCGTCAACAGCGTGAAGCTGGGGTTGGTCACGCCGGCTTCCTTCAATAGCGCGCGCGCCCGGGCGATGTCGCGCTTGGGCACCGGCAGGCCCTTGGCGTAGTACGGGTTGTTGGGCGCCACCCACTGGTTGCCGACCAGTGCTTCGTTGTCCATCACCACCTGGGCCAGGCCCTGGCGGTCGATGGAAAGTTCCAATGCTTCGCGCACGCGCGGGTCGCGGCCCAGCGGGTTGGCCTGCGCCTTGTCGCTCTTGCCGATGTTGATGGTGATGCCCTGGTAGCCGATCTCGGTGATGCTGGCGGTCTTGAGCTTCTTGTCGGCTTTCAGTTTTTCAATGTCGGACGAGGCCACACGTTCGATGAAGTCGAACTGCCCCGCCTTCAGGTTGGCCAGGCGCACGGTGGCGTCAGGGATGGGCGTGTAGGTAACCTTGGCGAAGTGGATGGCTGGCCTGTTCCAGTAGCCGTCAAAGCGCTCCAGCACGATGCGGTCTTGCGCCACGCGCTCGACAAACTTGAAGGGACCGCTGCAGATGGGCTTCTGGCCGAACTTGTCGCCGGCTGTCGTTGCGGCCTTCGGGCTGACCATCATGCCGGCGCGGTCGGTCAGTGCGGCAAGCAGCGGCGTGAACGGCGCGTTCAGGTTCAGGCGCACGGTCAGCGCGTCCACCACGTCAACCGACGTCACCGGCGCCAGTTCACCGCGGCGGTTAGAGCCTGGCAGCGTCTTGTGACGTTCGATGTTGAACTTGACGGCGGCGGCGTCTAACGTTTCACCGTCGTGGAAGAGCACACCCGGACGCAGCTTCAGCGTAAGCGCCTTGCTGTCGGCCGACCATTCCCAGCTCAGCGCCAGCTGCGGCACCAGGCCTAGCTTTTCGTCGATGTCGATCAGCTTGTCGCACAGCGACGCGAAGACCAGCCGGCCGACGAAGGTGCGGGCCAGCGTGGGGTCCAGCACGTCGGGGTCTTCGGCCAGGCCCACCCGAAGATTTGGCAGCGCAGGCGCGGTTTGCGCCTGGGTTTGTGCAAATGCGGCACTGCCACACAAGGTGGCGGCCAGGACCAAGGTCTTGAACAGCGTGTTCATGGTGGAGTCTTTCGGTTGAAGTGTTCAATGGCCGCTTCAATGCGGCTGCGGTCCAGTTCGCCCGCAGGCATTGCGCGGCGGGGCAGGCAGGTGAGAAAAGGTTGAAAGCGCTCGAGGCTCTTGGCGTGCAGGCGCTGCAGTTCGGCGAAAGGGCTGTCGTGGTCGTCCACGCGCAGGTCCAGTTCGGCGTAGTCCTCAGGGCCCTGGATACGCAGCGCGGCGGACTGTCTGCCGCGCTTGTCGCCGCCCGCCGCGTCGCCCGCCACCAGCGCGGCGATCAGCCGTTCGGCCAGTGTCTGGCCTTTTGAATCGGCGAAGGCTTGGGCTGAGGCCTGCAGGACCTGCGGGCCAGCC
>JAYSYB010000431.1:0-4225 GCA_043716775.1 Rubrivivax sp. | reverse complement strand
CGAAGGCACCACCGGCCTGGTAGAAGCCGGCGCGCGCCCATAGCCTGCAGGCCACCGTCTGGTAGGGCAGCCAGTGGTTGACCAGCGCGTCAAAGGCCGGGTCCGGCGTGCGCACCTGCAACGCGCGGCCCTGGTCGCGCCAGACTTGGCGCTGGGCGGCCAGGCGCTGTTCGGGGTCAAACGCCAGCGCGGCAGCGATCGGCTCGGCCGCACCGCTGCGGCCCGGGGAATTCAAGCCCGCATTCAACCCCAGGTGGCCCAGCAACAGCGTGAGTTCGACTTCGCCTTGCGCTTGCAGCACCAGGGTGCGCGCCACGGCACCGCAGGGGTCCAGGCCATGCCCGGTGCCCTGGCCCAGCCGCGTGGGCACCACGAGCCGGCCCTGGCTGTCGTGGAATTCGCGGCGGTCGCAAGTCCATTCGTCGCTGCGGCGCGCGCTGCCAGCCACCGGGCGGAAGGCCATCCAGGCGGTGGCGCCACCGAAACCGCCGGACGCGTCCAGCTGCGTGCCCAGCACCGCCACCGCGTCGCGCGGCAGGCGTTCACCGGCCAGCAGGTTCAGGCGCGCAGTGCCCACGCTCAGGCGGTCGGCACTGGTCTGGCCCAGCATCCACTCCGCCAGCGCCACCACGCGCCAGGTGGTCTCTTGCGCGCTCAGCGAGCGCAGCCGCAATTGCACCTGTTTGACGGCCAGTTTGGCGTCCACGCACCATTGCAGCGTCACCTCCAGGCCGGCCACGTGCTGGCGCATGCGGGTGAAACCGATGCCGTGTTCCACGCTGCGCGGGCCGGCGCCCTGCAGCGCGCGGCCCAGTGGCCAGACCCGGCCACCGGCCACGTCATGCAGCAGCAGCCATTCACCAGCCGGGTCGGTCACCGGGTCATTGGCCCAGCGCGTGATCTGGTGCAGCCGGCTGTTGCCGGCCCATGTCGGGCCGGCTGCCATGTCGGACACATGGCAGCCAAAATCAGCGTTAGCCAGCACATTGATCCACGGCCGCGTCGGGTGTTGCGACGGGCTGACCGCAAAGTCGTAGCGGCCATCGTCAGGGGCGAAGGCACCCTTGGGCGGCGCGGCGGGCACACGGGCTTGTGCCGTTGCCCACGGTTGCACCACAAGCCAGGTGCCAACGCGATTGCGGGCGTCCTGGTCGCGCTGGTGGCGGTCCAGCAAGCGTCGCACCTGTTCGGACAACGGACGGCCGTCGGCTTGCAGGCGAACACGCGCCAAGGCGTGCAGGGTGTGGCGCTCGTCGGCGTTCAGGTCAGCGCTGCGCAGCAGGCGCAGGACGGGGCGGTCTGCGGTCGGTGCAGTCGGCGCGGTCGGCACGTTGGCTGCGCTGCCATCGGCGTCCACCGCAGGCTGCCGTTGCAACAGCAGTTGCAAGTGGTGCTGCACGGGCGTGAGGTACGACGACGGCTCACCGTTGACCACCACCAGGTCCACACCCTGCCCTGCAGCCGTCCAGGCGATCAGCGCGCGCACCATCAGGTGGACAAGCGCCAAGCCGGTTTCGTTGTGAATGTCCACGCACAGGATCGGTCTGTCGCCACCGATGCCGTGACGCCAAAGCAGACGCTTGTCGCAGTGCTCGGTGGGCGGCAGTTCACCGGACAGTTCGCGCGTTGGCACCGCAGTCAGCAGCGTCTGCAGGTGCAGCATGGCGACCCAGCTGTCGGCATCCAGCCGGGTGTCGTGGAGCAGGATCGACGCCATCGTGTGCGACATGCTCGACGCCCTTTCGACGTGGTGCGCCTGGCGGTACTTGTCCACCAGCGCGTCCAGTTCGTCCTGCGTCGCGGCAGCAGCCGACACAAAGGTCAGCTTCGTGGTGGCGCCGGGCGCCAGCCGCACATGCGCAGTGACGACGGCCATTGGGTCCAGACCGGTGTCGAGCAGGCGCCCCGGCAATGCGGCTGAAGTCGTGGCCGCACCGGCCGCACCGGCTGCGGCGGCTGCGGCGGCTTCCCCCGGCTCGGCGCTGGACGCCGCCCCTTCGGGCCACCATGTGGCGGCGCCGTCGCCCACGGGTTGCGACGGGCTGCCGTAGCGGCCCAGCCAGCGCAGGCGGTCGGCGCAGGGCTGCACGTCGCTGACATCGGACTGCGCTTGCGCCAGGCAGTGCACCGCGCGCACTTCGCGTTCCGTTGCCAGACGCGGGCGGCGGCGCAAGTACAGCGCGCGCTCTGCCGCGTCCCAGCTGGCCTGGACGAAGAGGTTGGAAAAAGCCGGGTGCGCTTCGTCGGCCCGCGTTGGCGCCAGAGTGGGTTCTGTGGCCAGGCTCAGGCGCAGCGACAGTGGCACGCTGCCGGTGTTGGTGAGTTCCACCTGGCGCAGTTCGCAGTCGTCTTCGGGGCTGATCCAGACCGCCGTGCACGTCTGCAAGTCGGGCCAGCCGCAGTCGAAGATCACGCGGTCAGGCTGCATGCGGCAGCCGTAGTGCGCGTGCGGGTCGGCTGCGGGGTGGGTGGTCAGTGAATGTCGCGGGCCGGGTACAAAACCGGAGACAGCGCCGTCACCGGCAGCCTCGCGCTGCAGGTACAGGAAGGTGCCGCGGTCGTCGCGCAGCAGGTCGTCGCGCCAGCGCGTCAGGCCCTGGCCTTGCCATTGGCTGCTGCCGGCTCCATTGCTGCGCAGCGTCAGCCCGTAGCGGCCATTGCCCAGCCAGTGGGTGGGCAGCAACGCGTCTTGCAACGGCGCGCTGGCGTGCACCAGCGGTTCGCGCAGCGCACGGCGCTGGCGCGGCAGTTTCGGCGGGTCGCGCAGCACGGCGGTTTCGCGCGGCGCCCTCTCATGCAGCAGGCTGGACACCGCGCGCAGGTGCGGGTCGCGCTGCGCCCAGCCTTGTGGCGCGCCGCCCGTGAGCACCGCGCAGGCGGCGACGAGCGTCATCGCCTGGTGATGCGCCATGTGGGTTTCGACAAGCGTGTGCGTGCCGCCTGCGGTCTGGCGCCGCGGGCTGAAGTCGATGGCGTCGATGAAGCCGAAGGCGCGGCGTGCACCCAGCGATTCCAGCGCCCGCAGGTTGGCCACCGCTGCCGCGGGTGACACCAGCAAGGCCAGTGCGCAGGCGTAGGGCGCAAGCACCCTTTCGTCGACGGGCGTGCGGCGCAGCGCCAGCCGCGGCACGCCTTGCGGGCCATACTGGTAGGCCAGTGTGTGGTCCTGCGCGGCGATGGCACATTCGGAAATGCCCCACGGCGTGTGGTGCGACAGCGCCTCACGCTGCTGCTCAGTCACGGCACTGACGGTGGCCTGCTGCAGCGCGCTTCCGAGTGGCTCCTGGAGCACGAGCGTCGGCATCAGGTATTCAAACATCGAACCCGACCAGGACCGCAGCGCGGCCAGGTTGCCGTGGCCAAAGAACGGCCTCCCCAGCGCACCCCAGTGCTCCACCGGCACGTCGCCCTTGGCAATGGCAAAGAGGCTGGCCAGGCGCGCTTCGCTGGCCAGCAGGTCGTAGTGGTTGCGGTCCAACTGATGGCTGTCGGTTTGCATGCCGATATGCAGCAGCCGGCGCTGGCGGTCGTACAGCGGCTTGAAGTCCATCGCGCAGGCCAGTTGCCGCGCGCCGCGGGCCAGCGCTTGCAACCGTGCAGGCACGCCTGCCAAGCCTTCGACGGTGTCGCGCAGGTGCGACTGCAGCGTGGCCACCATGTCCTGCAGCATCCACAGCGGGCCGTCGGGCATGCCCCCGTCGCGGCCCAGGGACAGCGCGTCCAGTTCCCGCCGCGCCTGGTGCACCACGCCCTGCAGTGCCACGGCTTCGTCGCGCTGGGTGGGCCACACCGGTTCACGGTCAAAAAGTTGAGCCACCGCACCGAGCGAATCCATGGCGCCCAACAGCGCGCGCAAGCCGTGCGGGCGCTGGCGCGCGCGGCGCAGGACGTGCGCCGTGTCGCGTTGCGGATGGATGGTGGAGCTGTCGCCTGGCGACACGTGGCGCAGGGCCAGTTCATCGCAAGCCTGCGCCACCACCAGCAAAAAAGCCGCCAGGTTGCCGCTGTCCACAGTGGACACATAGGCCGGCGGCAGCACCGCGCCGGTGCGGGTATCGACCCAGTTGTAGAGGTGGCCCTGGTGCTTGGGCAGGCGTTCCAGCGTGTCCAGCGTGGCGCTCAGGCGGTCGGTCAGGTCCAGCGTGCCGATGAAGTCGAGTTCGCGCGCGCAGGTGGCCGCCAACAGGTACAGACCCGTGTTGGTGGGCGACGTGCGGTGCGCCAC
>JAYSYB010000044.1:0-2465 GCA_043716775.1 Rubrivivax sp. | reverse complement strand
CAATGAAAGACCTGCCGCTGCAAAGCCAGCTCTGGTACCGCGTGGCCGAATTGCGCCCGCGCCTCTTGTCCCGCGCACGGCTGTACAGGCACCAGTATCGCGGCCGCGTCTGGTACCTGCTGCAGGACCCGGCTTCCAGCCGCGTGCACCGCTTCACACCCGCGGCGCGGCTGGTCATCGCGGCCATGGACGGCCAACGCAGCGTGCAGCAGCTGTGGCAACTGGCAGTTGACCGCCTGGGCGACGACGCGCCCACCCAAGATGAACTGCTGCAGCTCTTGGGCCAGCTGCACAGCGCCGACCTGCTGGGCACCGACGTGACGCCCGACGCGCTGGAACTCTTCGACCGCGGACAGCGCGAAGCCGACGCCAAGCGCCGCCGCTCGTGGGTCAACCCGATGGCGCTGCGCATTCCGCTGTGGGACCCGGGCCGCTTCCTCGACCGCCACCTCGGCCTGTGGCAACGCCTGTGGAGCCCCGGCGCTGGCCTGCTGTGGCTGCTGGTGGTGCTGCCGGCCCTGCTGCTGCTGCCGTCGCACTGGGCCGACCTGACGGGCAACTTGTCGGACCGCGTGCTGCAGACCGACAACCTGCTGCTGATGGCATTGCTGTTCCCGCTGATCAAGGCCGCGCATGAACTGGGCCACGCCACCGCCACGCGCGCTGGCGGCGGCGAAGTCCACGACATGGGTCTGATGCTGCTGGTGCTGATGCCGGTGCCCTATGTGGACGCCAGCGCCGCCAACGTGCTGCGTTCGCGCTGGCAGCGCGCCACGGTGGGCGCTGCCGGCATGATCGTCGAGCTCTTCATCGCCGCGCTGGCCTTCTACGTCTGGCTGGTGGTCGAGCCCGGCCTCGTGCGTGCGGCCTGCTTCAACCTGATGTTCGTGGCCGGCGTGTCGACGCTGCTCTTCAACGGCAACCCGCTGTTGCGCTACGACGCGTACTACATCCTGACCGACCTGGCCGAGCTGCCCAACCTGGCCGCGCAGTCGGCGCGCTACTGGGGCTACCTGATCCAGCGCTACCTGCTGCGCATGCGAGACCTGGTGTCGCCGGCCGAAACGCCGGCTGAGCGTTGGTGGTTCGGGGTGTACGGCCTGCTGTCGGCGATCTACCGGCTGTTCGTGACGCTGGCGATCGCAATCTTCGTCGGCACGCGTTTCTTCTTCTTCGGCGTGCTGCTGGCGCTGTGGGGCGTGCTGATGATGACCGTGATGCCGCTCTACAAGGCCTTGAAGGCGTTGTCGACGCAGGGCGAAACGCGCGAACGTCCGCTGCGCATCTACGGCAGCCTGAGCGCTATCGTCGCAGGCGTGCTGCTGCTGGTCTTCCTGCTGCCGCTGCCCTACCGCACGCAGGCCCAGGGCGTCGTGTGGCTGCCCGAACAGGCCATCGTGCGCGCTGGCGCGCCGGGCTTCTTCCGCGCCTTCGACGCCGCGCCCGGCAGCAGCGTGGTGCCCGGCGCCGCGCTGGCGCACGCCGTGGACCCGGCGCTGGACGCGCAGGTGCGGCTGCTGCAAGCGCGCGTGCAGGAACTGCAGGCCAGCTTTGCCGCCGAATTTGTGGCCGACCGCGCGCGCGCCGAAATCGTGCGCGAGCAGCTTGCGCACGAACAGGCCGCGCTGGCGCGAGCGCAGCAGCGCGCCGCCGGGCTTGTCTTGACGGCTGCAGTGGCAGGCCGCTTCACCGTACCGCAGGCGGCCGACTGGCCGGGCCGCCACTTGCGGCAGGGTCAGGTCATCGGCTACGTGCTGGGCGACACAGCGCCCACTGTGCGCGTCGTGCTGGACCAGGCCGCCATCGACGCCGTCTCCACGGCCACCCGCGCGGTTCAACTGCGGCTGGAAGGCGCGATCGGCAAGCCCATGGCGGGCCGCGTCGTGCGCCAGGTCCCCGCCGGCCGCGACGAAGTGCCCAGCCAGGCGCTGACACCCGGCGGCGGCGGCCAGATCGCTGTCGACCCGCGTGACCCAAAGGGTCTGCGCACGCTGGAACGGGTGTTCGAGATTGACGTTGAACTGCTCGACCCGCCAGCCCACGCCTTGCCTTTCGGCCAGCGTGTGCACCTGCGCTTCGAACATGCGGCAGAGCCGCTGGCGGTGCAGGCTGGGCGAGCGTTGCGGCGGTTGCTGTTAAGGCACTTCGATGTGTGATTCCCGTGTCTGAAGCGTATGTCTGAGGCGTATGTCTGAAGCTCTGCTGCTGCGCTTGCCGGCGCGCGAACTGGCCAGCGGTCGGCCTTATGCCGAACGCGAAGAACGCCGTGTGCCCGTGCATGACGAAGCCGCGCTCGCGCTGTGGCACGGCTGGCTGCGGCCGGCGTGGCGCCGCTTGGGTGGCGGCGCCCCCACGGCGTGGCGCGTGGCCGCGCAAGCGCTGTCTTTCGAGGCCGAACTGCGCACGCTGGATGACGCTGCGCTGCGCAGCGAAGGCCTGGCCCAACGCGGCGTGCTGCGCCGCAC
>JAYSYB010000430.1:0-12712 GCA_043716775.1 Rubrivivax sp. | reverse complement strand
GTGTCATGTTGATCGTCAGCGTGGCCTTGGTCGCGTCGGGCACACCGCCGCCGGGGGTGAAGGTGTCGGCGCCGGTGTTGCCGGCGCCCACCGCCGTGTAGACCATCTTGACATGTTCGTTTTTCTGCACCAGAAGCCGCGCCTCTTCGGCAGCGGCCAGCGTTTGTTCGTAGGTACTGCCGGGTGGCAAGGTCACCGTCACCTGGGTCTGGCTCAGGTCGTCGGGCGGCAGGAAACCGGTGGGCAGGTAGGGCACCAGCATGAAAGAGCCGACGAAGAAGACAGCCGTGGCCAGCAGCGTCAACACGCGGTGTTTCAGGCACCAGGCGGCCCACACAAGGTAGCGCAGCATCCACGCCGGGTCGCGGTGTTCACGCTGTGGGGCCTTGAGGATGTAGGCCGCCATCATTGGCGTCAGCACGCGCGCGACGACAAGGCTGAAGAACACCGCCACCGCTGCTGTCCAGCCAAACTGGACGAAGAACTTGCCCGGCACGCCGGCCATGAAAGCGGTGGGCAGGAAGACGGCAATCAGCGTGAAGGTGGTAGCGATCACCGCCAGGCCGATTTCATCCGCCGCTTCCATCGACGCCTGGTACGGCGTCTTGCCCATCCTCAGGTGCCGCATGATGTTTTCGATCTCGACGATGGCGTCATCCACCAGGATGCCCACCACCAGCGACAGGCTCAGCAGCGTGACCGTGTTGAGCGTGAAGCCGAAGATGTAGTGCAGCGCGGCGAAGGTTGGGATGATCGACAGCGGCAGCGCGGTGGCTGCCACCAAGGTGGCGCGCCAGTCGCGCAGGAAGAGCCACACCACCAAGACCGCGAGCAGCGCGCCTTCCAGCAGCAGGATCATGCTGCCTTCGTAGTTTTCGACCACCGGGTCCACGAAGTTGAAGGCCTCGGTCACCGTCACGTCGGGGTGCTCGGCACGCAGCTTGGCCAGCGCGGTGCGCACGCCGTCGGCGACGTCGGTTTCACCGGCGCCGCGCGACCGCACGATCTCGAAGCCCACCACCGGCTTGCCGTTCAGCAGCGCACCACTGCGCTGTTCCGCCACCGTGTCGCTGACGGTGGCCACCTGGTCCAGGCGGATGCGCCGGCCGTCGCTGAGCGCCACGTCCAGCCTGCCGAGTTCTGCCGCGCTTTGCACCGTGGCGATGGTGCGCACGCTCTGTTCGATGCCACCGACGGCAGTGCGGCCGCCGGCCGCTTCCTGCTGCACCGCGCGCAGCTGGCGCGAAATGTCGGCGGCGGTGGCGTTCAGTGCCAGCAGGCGCGCCGGGTCCAGCTCGACGCGCACCTCGCGCGTCACGCCGCCCACGCGCGCCACCGACCCCACGCCGCGCACCGCCAGCAGGGCGCGCGTGACCTGGTTGTCGACAAGCCAGCTCAAGGCTTCGTCGTCCATGCGGCTTGAGGCCACCGTGTAGGTCAGGATAGGCGCGCCCGCCAAGTCGAGCTTGCTGATGACGGGGTCCCTCAACTCGGCGGGCAGGTCCGAGCGCACGCGCGACACGGCGGACCGCACATCGTCCAGCGCCTCTTGCGTCGGCTTTTCAAGACGGAATTCCACCGTCACGATGGCCACACCGTCCTGCACCTTGGTGTAGATGTTCTTCACGCCTTGCAGTGCAGCCAGGGCGTTTTCAAGCCGGCGCGCGACTTCGGTTTCCATCTGCGCCGGTGCGGTGCCGGGCAGGCTGGCGGTGACGCTGATGGTGGGCAGGTCGATGTCTGGAAACTGCTGGATCTTCATCGCCTTGAAGCCCAGCAGGCCGGCCAGCGTGAGCATCACAAACAGCATCACGGCGGGAATCGGGTTCTTGATGCACCAGGCGGAAACGTTCATGGTCGGCGCTTTCAGCTGCTTACTTCGGGGCGGAAGGTCGGGCCGCCGAGTCCACCACGCGGACGGTGTCGCCGTCGGCCAGGAAGCCCGCGCCGCTGGCCACCACGCGGGCGGCAGGGTCCAGGCCGCCGGTGATTTCAATGCGGTCACCCACCCGCCGACCCACCGCCACCTTGGCCTGCGTCACCTTGCTGTCAGCGCCCAGCATGAAGACGTAGCTGAAACCGTCACGCAGCAGCACGGCGCTCTGCGGCAGCGTCAGCGCGCTCGTGCTGCCGGTGTCGAAGTCACCGCGCGCAAACATGCCGGCCTTGATCGCGCCGGGCTGCGGCAGATCGACATAGACGATGCCATTGCGCGTGGCCGCGTCCACCGTGGGTGCCACCATGCGCACCGTGCCGCCGGCCAACACGCCCCCTGCGGCAGTGACGCGCACCGCCTGGCCCTGCTTGATCTGCGCCAGTTCACCGGCCACCACCTCGGCGCGCCATTCCAGCCGGCCCTGGCGAATCAGACGGAACAGTTCCGTGCCCGCCGACACCACCGCGCCCACGGTGGCGTTACGCGCCGAGATGACGCCACTGTCGGGCGCCAGCACCTGCGTCTGCGCCAGACGCAGCTGCTGCACCTGGGTGGCGGCGCGCATGGCGTCCAGCCGCGCCCGCGCCGTGCGCTCGGCGGTGAAGAACTGGTTGATCTGCTGGGCACTGAGCGCGCCGCTGGCCTGCAGGTCACGCGCGCGCTGCGCATTGGCGGCGGCATCGGCAAGCAGGGCCTCGGCCTCGGCGACGCTGGCCTTGCTTTGCGCCAGGTCGGCCTGCGCCATGTCCGACACGAAGGTGGCCAGCACTTGGCCACGCTTGACGCTGTCGCCGACGTTGACCCGCACGTCGGCCAGGCGCGAACCATTGCTTTCGGCGCCGACGATGGCCTCTTGCCAGGGCGCAATGTTGCCGTTGGCCGACAGCGCGGTGCTCAGCAGTCCACGTTGCGGCTGGGTGGCGGTGACGGTAAGCGCGGCCTTGGCGGCCGATGCGGCTGAACCGGTCGGGGCAGCAGCACCCGCTGAGCCGCCCAGGATAGCGTTCGGCGCGGCCTTGTCGCCCGCCGCGCGGGCGGTCCACACGATGGCGCCACCAACAACCAGCAGCAGCAGCAGGGCCGCGATGAGGCCGTTGCGCTGGTTCGTGTTCAAGTGGGGCGTCTTCATGGATTGCCTGACATCAAGGTGTTGCGGCCACGCTCGGGTTTGGGATCGAGTCTGGGATCGAGCTTGGGATCGGGCTTGGGTCGGCAGCGGTCCAGCCACCGCCCAAAGCGCGGTACAGCGCGATCCAGGCCGCTGCTTGTTCACGCTGCAGGTCGATCAGTGCGCTCTGCGCCTGCACCGCGTTGCGGCGCGCGGCTTCCAGGTCAAAGAGTGTCGCCAGCCCGCCTTGCTGGCGTGCCTGCGTGGCCCGCAGCGACGATTCAAAGTCACGCGCCGCACTGTCTGCATCGGCCCGGCGCTGGGCGGTGGATTCAAGCGCCACCAGCGCCGTTTCCACCTCGCGCACGGCGCGCCGCACCTGCGCCTGGTACAGCGCCACCGCCTCGTCGTAGCTGGCCCTTGCCGACGCGGTGGCTGCGGTGCGCGCACCGCCGTCGAAGATCGGCAGGCTCACGAGCAGCGGGCCCAGCGACCAGGTTGTGCCCTGGATGCTGATGCCGCCGCTGCGCAAAGCCGTGCCCGCGAACGAACCCGACAGGCTGACACGCGGCAGCTCATGGGCGCGGCTCTGCGCCGCGTCGGCCGCCGCAGCCTCTACAGCACGGGCTGCATCCGCCAAGTCAGGTCGTTGCGACAGCAGCGACGCGGGCAGCCCCGCAACCGCAATCGCCGCCGGCTGCGGCACCCGCGCCGTGCCGGCGGCCAAGCGCTGGCGCAGGCCGGACTCGGGCAGGTCGGTGATCTCCACCAGGCTCTTTACCAGTATGTCGCACCCCGCCTGCTGGATAACGGCCAAGTTGCGTGACTGCGCGGCGCCGGCGCGCGCCAGCGCGGCGTCAGCGGGCGCCGTGAAGCCCGCGCTTTCGCTCAAGCCTGTCAGGCGGGCCGTTTCGTTGCGCGACGTGGCATCGGCGCGGGTCTGCACGGCCTGCGCTTCGCAGGCGCGCAAGGCCAGGACGCTGCTGGCGACTTCGGCTGCCACCGCCACGCGTGCGTCGTGCCAGCCGGCCTGCGCGCCGGCCAAGCGCGCTTGCGCGGCATGGCGGCCAGCCGCCATGCCACCGAAGAGGTCGAGCTCCCACGCCGCCTGCACGCCCAGGCTGGCGCCGCTGCTGGCACTTTGGCCCAGGACGGACCGGCCGCTGCGGGCGCTGGCCACCGCGTCCACTTGCGGCAGCAGTGCAGCGCCGGCCGCGACACGGGCTGCGCGGGCGCGTTCAATGCGCGCGCGGGCCGATGCCAGCGTCGGGCTGACGCCTTGAGCAGCCGCCTGCAGAGCCGGCAGGGCGGGGTCATTGAACTGCTGCCACCAGGTCGTGAGGTCTGCCGTGACCCCGCCATGCGGCAGCGGCGCCTGCCAGGTGGCCGCGACTGGTGCAGAACCCCGTGCAGCGGACGGCAGCGGTGGCGGTGCGCTGGCGCAGCCCGACAACGCCAACGACAGTGCGGCCAACAGCGCGGCTGACAGCGCCCACGACGGCGCGGCCGACTGCACGCCAGACAGGGCCAGGGTGGGTTTCATGGCTGGCATCACCCGAGGTCCCCCGCCAGCACCAGGCCACGGTGCCGCGCCTCGGCCTGCACCATCGCCAGGCCGAACATCACAAGCCGGTCGGACCAGCGGTTGATCGCATCAGCGCCATCGCTAATGCCCGGCAGCAGGTGTTCATTGACGTCCAGGCAGACGTGCATCTGCACCCCCAGCCCGGCCAGGCAGATGGCCAAGCGGTGAAGATCGCTGTCCGCAGTATTGCCAGCATCCGCAATCCTCAGCCCCAGGTGTCGGCACAGCAGCGCCACCAGCGCGTCGTGAATGGGTTTGATGGCATGGGCCAGCTGGGCTTCCCACAGGCCGGTGGGTTCCAGCATTTCGCGGAAGTGCAGCTTCATGCACAACCGCGCCGTGTCGCCCTGCTTCAGCGGCTCCAGGAATCCTGCATAGAAGCCTTGCAAGGCCTGCTTGAGCGTGAAGTGGTTGCCGGCAAACAGCGCAAGGTGCTCTTCGGGTGGGCCGTTGGCAGCGGCAAATACTGCGCGGTAAAGGCCCGCCTTGTCGCCAAAGTAGTAACTGATGGACGCGATGTTGACGCTGGCGGCTTCAGCCAGTTCACGCGTGGATGTCTTCTTGTAGCCCTGCTGTGCAAAGAGCCTGAGCCCTTCGGCCAGCAACCGGGCGCGCGCGCCTTCGGCGGGCCGGGCGGGTTCACGGGTGTGTGGAGCCTGGACAGCAAGCGGGTGCATGCCCGCAGTTTACGCGGCAAATCAAACGTTTGTTTGAATTGGCGACGGCTGCAAGACACCGCCCTTGCTCTTCAGTGAACCGCCTGCGCCTGCACGTAGCGCGACACCAGCGACAGCAATTCTTCTTCGGAATAGGGCTTGCCCAGGTAGTGATCCACCCCCAGTTCCGCCGCGTAGTCGCGGTGTTTCTGCGCGATGCGCGACGTGATCATCACCACCGGCAAACCTTGGAGGCGCGGGTCGGCGCGCACGTTGCGAACCAGGTCAAAGCCGTCCATGCGCGGCATCTCGATGTCCGACAGCAGCACTGCCGGCCGTTCCTCCGCCAGGCGCTCCAGCGCGTCCAGGCCGTCCTTGGCGGTAACGACGCGGTAGCCCTCGCGCACTAGCATGCGCTGCGTGACCCGGCGCACGGTGAGCGAATCGTCCACCACCATCACCATGGGCGCGCGGCTTGAAACTGATGACGCTGCCTGCGAGCCCTGCGCGGCCTGCGCCCCGGGCGCAGCAGTGGCCAGGGCTCGCGCCGCGTCGGCATAGACCGTGGCCAGCGCCACCGGGTTGTAAATCAGCGCCACCGCGCCGGAAGGCAGCAGCGTCACCCCCGCCAGGCCGGGCAGCCGCGACAGTTGCGGCCCGACGTTCTTGACCACCACCTCCTGGTTGCCAACCACTTCATCGACGTGCACCACCACCCGCTGCGACGCGCTGCGAATGACCACCACGCTCTGGTTGCGGCCAGTGGCCGGCCCGCGCGTGCCCACTTGCAGCAATGACGCCAGCCAGAAAAAAGGCAGGTCGACGCCAGCGTGGTGCATCAGGCCGCGGGCATACGCCGCTTCGACCTCCGCCGTGGGCACGCGGCGCACGACTTCCACCAACGGCGACGGCACCGCCACCTGCGTGTCGCCACAGCGCAGCATCACCACCTGCGTGACGGCCGTGGTCAGTGGCAGCAGCAGCCGGAAGCGCGTGCCAAGGCCCGGCTCGGTGCTGGTTTCGATGCGTCCGCCCATGGCGTTGACTTCGGCGCGCACCACGTCCAGGCCGACGCCGCGGCCGGACAGTTCAGTCACCGCTTCCGCCGTGCTGAAACCGGGGGCGAAGATCAGCTGCGACAGGTCGGCGTCGCTGGGCTCGGCACCGGGACTGAGCAGGCCGCGCTCAAAAGCCCGCTGGCGGATGCGCGCCATGTCCAGGCCTGCACCGTCGTCAGCGACTTCCACGGCCACTTCGTTGCCCGCCTGGGCCACTGTCACCGTGACCACGCCGCCCGCGTCCTTGCCGGCGGCCGTGCGCGCAGCAGGCGTTTCAACCCCGTGCGCCACGCTGTTGCGCAGCAGGTGTTCAAAGGAGCCGGCCATGCGTTCCAGCACGCCACGGTCCATTTCGATGCCACCGCCGACGATGTCCAGCCGCACCTGCTTGGCCACGTCCTTGGCTGCCTGGCGCACCGTGCGGTGCAGGCGGTCGGCCATGCTCTCGAATTCGACCATGCGCGTGCGCAGCAGGTCGTCCTGCAGGTCGCGCGTCAGCCGCGCTTGTGCGGCCAGTTCATCTTCTGCCGACTGCAGCGTGCGCTGCAGGCTGCGCTGCAGGGTGGCCACGTCGTTGACCGATTCGGCCATGAAACGCGTCAGTTCCTGGAAGCGCGTGAAGCGGTCCATTTCCAGCGGGTCAAAGGTCTGCAGAGCGGCCTTGGCGGCTTCCATGCGCGAACTGATCTGCGTTTCGGCCTGCAGCTCAATGTCGCGCAACTGGCGCCGCATGCGCTCCAGGCTGTCGGTCAGCTCGGCCAGCGAGCCCTGCAACAGGCCCACGCTGCTGTCGATGCGCGACCGCGTGATGCTGACCTCGCCCGCGTTGTTGAGCAGCCGGTCCAGCAACACCGCACGCACGCGCACGGCGGCCGCACTGGCGGCCACTGGTTTGTCGACCGCCGCCACAGGGTCATCAACCGTGCCAAAGCGTGACCAGTCGATGGCCGTCACGGCCACGGCGGGTACCGGCTCGGGTCCGGGCTCGGCTGCGGGTTTGACGCCGTACTCTTGCTCAACCGGGGTTGCCGGCGCCAGCGCGGCATCCAGGTCAAAGTCGATGTCGATCGAGTCCAGCGGTTCCAGCACGGCCTGCAAGGCAGGCACGGGCACTGCAGCGGGCGCGGCCTCGGCAGAAGGCAGCGCGGGCACGACGGCCGGGCCACGCCGGCGCAAGGCATCAAAGGCCACGACCATGTTGTCGGCACGCACCAGCAGCGGTTCGACCTGCACCGCCTGGATGCCGTCCTGTGCGCTCAGGTGCTCAACCGCCGACTCCAGCCGGTGCGCCATCTCGCCCAGGCGCATCGCCCCGGCCAGGCGGGCACCGCCTTTGAAGGTGTGCAGCGTGCGCATGCAGGCTGCCGGGGCACCCGGGTTGCCGGGGTGGTCATGCCATTCGCGCAGCCTGTTCTGCAATTGCGGAAGCAACTCGTCGGCTTCTTCTTCGAAGATCGGGAACAGCTCGGTGTCGATGGCATCGACGGCGTCGTTGTCGTCGTCCGGCTCGGCCCTGTCTGTGGCCAGGTCGGGCATCGCCACAAAGGGCGCGCCGGCATAGGGCGGAGAAGCCGCAAGCTCGGGCTCGACGTGGACGTCAGGCTCGGCGGGTGCGTCGGCAATTTCCAGCGGCAGGCGTTCGTGCGCAGCCAGCTTGTCCATCAGGCCCGGACCCACCGACCGCAGGAAACCGGCCGCAAACTGGTGCAGCAGGCGGCGAATCTCGTCGGCGGCGTCGCCGAAGAGCTGCGCTTCACCGGGACGCCCATGGCCTGCCAGGCGCGAACGGTCCAGCGCATGTTCCAGCGCGCGCGCCAGCGCTGACAGGTCGGTGTAGCCCACCGTGGCCGAATTGCCGGCCAGCGAATGCGCCAGCGCCACGGCGTTGTCGGACACCGCCGTGCGCTCGTGCTCGACCGCCCATTCGGCCAGTTCAGTCACCAGCCGGCGCGACAACTCGTCGGCCTCGTTGAGGTAGATGTTGAACAGCGGGATGCTGATGCGCAGCGGGCCGATGACCTTGACCTGGTCGTCGGGCTCGCCATCGGCACTGGCATCGGCGCCGTCCAGAGCAGCGGCAGCGGACGGCTCTGGCGCAGGCGCGTCCAGCAGCAGGTCCACCGCTTCGCGGTGCAGCGGTGCAGGCGCGGGCGGCGCGGCCGGCGCCAAAGCTGAAGGCTCGTTGAAGTCACCCAGGTCGAGCTCGAAACTCTCGTCCTCGGCCACAACCAGCGCTGGCAAGGGCTCGGGCAGCGTGAAGTCCAGGTCGGCCGCGCTGGGCAGATCGGGCACACGTTGCACCAGCGACTGCCCGGGCGGCGGCGCGAGGGCATCATCGAAATCAGGCAGCGAAAGTTCGAAGTCCAGTTCGAGCTCAGGCGCAGGTGCAGGGGTCGGTTCAGGTACGGCCTGCAGCGGCGACAGCGGCGAGAGATCGTGGTCAACCGCAGGTTCGGTGAGCGCAAGGTCTGCGACGACGCTGGCTGGGGGATCGATGTCAACGGGGACTGCGGGCAGTTCGATAACGGGGTGATCGATCTCCGGCTCAATCTCTGGCACCCGCATGGGTTCGGCAACATGTTCGGCAACCGGCTCGGCAACCGGCGGCGGCGCCGCGATCTCTTCAACTGGCTCGCCAGGTGCCGACGGCGCAGCCGTACGCGACCACGCGATGGTGACGTCGGCGGCAACCTCGGTTGGCGCGGCGACAGGCCGCGTCATGATGACCGTGGTGTCGGACGCCGCCGGTGCGGGTGCGGGTGCGGCCCCTGCTGGCGCAGCAGGCAACGCGGCATCGTCGGCCGTCACAACCACCGTCGGCAGCCCGATCGCCACCCGCGCGCCTTCCAGCCGCAGCGCGTCGGCCGCGCGCGCCACGGTGGCGCTGTGGTGGCCGCCGTCACGGCCAACGGCTATGGCTTCGACCCAGCTGCCCATGTAGGCCAGCGCTTCGGTGGTCAGCACACGCAGCGGCGCGTCCATGTGCGGTGCTTGCGCCAGGCGGGCATTGAACAGTTGTTCGCAGGACCAGGCCGCGTCGCCGAAGTCGCGCAAACCCAGCATGCGTGAGCTGCCCTTCAACGTGTGGAAGGCGCGGCGCACGGTGGTCATGTCCTGCGCGCTGTCGGCGGCGTGGTGCAATCTGTCAACCGCAGCGCCGGCGTCGGCGACGACTTCACGCGCTTCTTCGACAAAGATGTCGCGCATCTCCGGGTCGTCTTCCAAACCCGTGCCGCCCTGCGGCGCGGGTTTGGGGGGTGGCACCGCGGCCAGCGGTGTGCTGGTTTCGGGCGCTGAACCGGACAGACCAGCCACCGCACCTACCAGCTCAGCGCGCAATTCGCGGCGCGCCTCCGGGTCGGCGTGGTCGCGCAGGCCGGCGCTGGCACGGGCCAGCAGACGGCCCAGGTCGGGCTGGTCGGCAGCCAGGGCCTGCTGGGCCAGGCGTTCAGCGTCGTGCGCCAGCGTGGTGTCGCTGACCGAAGCCTGCGCGGCGGCGATGCCCAGCGCCCGCATCTGGTCGAGCAAGGGCGCCTGTTGCGGCGCAGGAAGCTGCCCGCCAGCCGGTTCTTCGTCCAGTTGGGCAAAGGCCGAGACCCGGTCGGACTGGCCCATCACGGCGCTCAGGCTGCCGGTTTCGGGGTCAAAGCGGAACAGCGACTTGGCCAGCTGCGGCTGCACGCTGAGCATGTCGATCAGGAAGCTCAAAGCACCCAGGTTGTTGGCCAGGCGGTCAAAGGTGCCGGCCTGGATGGCGCGCTGCGGATCGACTTCTGTCTGCGCCAGCGCATCGACGTCGTCACGCATGTGCAGCGCGGCTTGCGAGGCCTGGTCCATGCCCAGCACCGACAGCACGCCGCGCATCGACGACAGTTGCGCCGGCACCGGGATCAGCACCTGGCGGTCGGCCGGGTTGCGGAAATAGTGGTCGATCTGCTTTTCGATCTCGGACAGCGAACTGCGCAGTTCCTGCACCACGCTGCCCATGGTCTGGCGGTCGGAGACGCGGCGGTACAGCTCCTCCATCCAGATGTCCAGCGGCTGCGGTTCGGCGCCGCCGCGCACATCGTCGATGCGGCGCGCCAGACGCTGCACACGGCCTGCGAGTTCGGGCTGGTCGAGTTCGCCGTCTTCCAGCGATGCGTCCAGGTACAAGATGCCGGTGGCCACTTCCATCGCCAGCGCAGCGGGGGGCGACTGGCCCGAAGCCACCGTCTGCGTAACCGTGGTCTGCAGCGCCTGCGCCAGCACCTCGCCCGACGGGAACAGCCTCTGCAGCGAATCGCCCACGAGCGCAAACTGTTCACCCAGAGTGCTGATACGGTGCTGCTCGCCGCCCGCCACGGCCGACCAGGAGTCCTTCGCGGCCGCTACGCGCTTGCGCGCCAAAGCCAAGTGCGAAGGGTCGAAGCGGCCCAGGCGTGCGGTGTCGTAGTCGACGACCGGGTGTTCCTGCAGCCGCCAGACACGGCGCACCGCGTCCAGCCGCGGCGCATCGTCCGGCGACGCGGGCGCCCCGGCCCGGCCGCAAAAGAACAGCAGGTCTTGCGCCAGCCGATCAGACAGCTCGGGCTGGCCGCGCACGCTGGTGCGCAGTTGCGCCAGCAAGCGCGACGCGATGCGCTTGGTATACGGGTCGGACCCGAGCAGCCCCGCAGCCTGGGCTTCGAACATCGCCGCTGCCAGCTGCCATAGCGTGCCCAGGTGCGACGAGCCCAGCGCGCGGGCACCAGCGCCCAGGTCGGCGCAAAGGTCGCTCATGCGGCGCAGTGACGCACGGCCGGGGTCGCGCATCAGCGCCAGGACTTCGGTTTCCATCGCGCCACGGGCGTCGTCGTCGGCGTTGCAGGGCGCCGCTGCCGGGTCGCCTGGCAATTCAAGCCATTGCCAGTCCAGCTTCCACAGGTCCGCCGGGTGGACGCGGTCGGCGCCGGCCAGCGCCAACGCGGCGCGGTACTGCGGGAACAGCATCACCGGCGACACGGGCTTGCGCGCCAGTTGCCGCGACAGGAAATCGAGCAAGGCGAAGGACACGCGCTCAATCACTTCCACCGCAGCGGTGTTGATGATGGCGGGCTTGCTGATCATGCGCTGCACGGCGCTTTCGCTGGCGCGCAGCACGTCCGCCACCGCCGCCAGACCTACCAGTTCCAGCGCGCCCACACCCTGATGCAGCTGCGTGCGCGCGCTGCGCAGCACCGACGGGTCCACCGAATCCAGGTCACTGCCGCTGACCGTGTCGGCGTCCTTCAGGTAGCGGCGCAGCGCCTTGTGTGCCGTTTCCAGCGAGCGGCGCAGTTCGCCATGCACCCAGGCCAGCGCGCTGAGGTCGTCGCCGGGCAGGACATTCAAGCCAGCGGTCTCGGAGTCCATGGTGTCTTGCATCACGCTGTGCGGGTGGGCGGTGCGGGGGTCTGGGTTGATCTGGGTGATTCAGGGTGATCTTGCGTCACTCAGCTGATCTTGAACCGCGACACCGAGGTCTTCAGTTCTTCGGCCGTGCGCGACAGTTCGCGCACCATCTGCGCCGTCGACCGGGTGCCTTCCGAGGTCTGCTCCGTCACCGCAAAGATGTGCTGGATGTTGGCCGCGACGACGTTGGCAGAACGCGCTTCTTTCAACGCTTCGGCCGAGATGCGGCTGATGAGGTCGGCCAGTTCGCGTGTCACGCGGTCGATGTCACCCAGCGCAGTGCCCGCCGCGTCTGACAGCCGCGCGCCTTCGACCACGCCCTGGGTGCTGCGTTCCATGGCGCCGACGGCATCCTGGGTGTCGGTTTGAATGGTGCGCACGATGGCCGCGATCTGCCGCGTGGCGTCGCCAGACCGTTCAGCCAGCCGCTGCACTTCTTCAGCCACCACGCTGAAGCCGCGCCCCGCTTCACCGGCACTCGCCGCCTGGATCGCGGCATTCAGCGCCAGCACGTTGGTCTGCTCGGTGATGTCGGAAATCAGCTCGGTGATCTCACCGATTTCCTGTGACGATTCACCCAGGCGCTTGATGCGCTTGGAGGTTTCCTGAATCTGGTCGCGGATGGAATTCATGCCGCCGATGGCGTTCTGCACCGCCGCCAGGCCGGTCTCTGAAGCCTGCAGCGACTGGCGCGCCACGCTGGCGGTTTCCTGCGCCTGCGCCGACACGTCGTTGATGCGGCCGGCCATTTGCAGCACCTCTTCGCCGGTGTCGCGAATCTCGCGCAGCTGCTCGGTCGATGCGGCCAGCAGTTCGGTCGAAGTGTTCTCCACCTGCGAGGTGGTGTCGGTGACGCGGCCGACCGTGTTCTGCACCTGTTCGACCAGCGAGCGCAGTTCTTCCACAGTGTAGTTCACCGAATCGGCGATGGCGCCGGTGATGTCTTCGGTCACCGTG
>JAYSYB010000429.1:0-4235 GCA_043716775.1 Rubrivivax sp. | reverse complement strand
GCCCAGGTTGGGGTGCAGCGTGGTGAAGGGGTAGTCGGCGATCTTGGGCCGCGCATTGGAGATGGCGGCAATGAAGGTGGACTTGCCGGCATTGGGCATGCCGAGCAAGCCAACGTCTGCCAGCACGCGCAGTTCTAGTTGCAGCTTGCGCGCCTGGCCCGGCCAGCCGGGCGTCTTCTGGCGCGGACTGCGGTTGGTGCTGGTCTTGAAGTGCAGGTTGCCGAAGCCGCCGTCTCCGCCCCTGGCCAGCTGGGTACGCTGGCCATGTTCCAGCAATTCGACGATCACCTCACCTGTCTCGGCGTCAGAAATGATGGTGCCGACGGGCATGCGCATCTCGATATCGTCGCCCGCGGCCCCGAACTGGTCCGAGCCGCGTCCGGGCTCGCCGTTCTTGGCGTCGAACCGCCGTGTGTAGCGGTAGTCGATGAGAGTGTTGATGTTGAGGTCGGCCACCGCCCACACGCTGCCCCCGCGCCCACCGTCGCCACCATTGGGGCCGCCGAAGGGAATGAACTTCTCGCGCCTAAAGCTCACGCTGCCCGCGCCACCCTGGCCGGCCGAAATCTCGATCTTGGCTTCGTCAAAGAACTTCATGCGGAGGCAATCGTAGCGGGGGCCTGAAAACGAAGAAGCCCCGGTAGACCGGGGCTTCGCTGGCTGGGCGAAGAAACCTTCAGGCCGGCGTGACGAACACGGTCTGGCGGTTCAGGCTGCCTTTGACTGCATAGGACACCGAGCCGTCCAGCAGAGCAAAGAGCGTGTGGTCCTTGCCCATGCCAACACCACTGCCCGCATGGAACTTGGTACCGCGCTGGCGGACGATGATCGCACCGGCAGAAATCTGCTGGCCACCAAACACCTTCACGCCCAGCATCTTCGGTTTGGAATCGCGGCCATTTCGCGTTGAGCCGCCGCCTTTTTTCTGTGCCATTCAAGTGCTCCTTGGCCGCTCAGGCGACGATTAGCGAGCCAATCAGCAGCTCGGTGTAAGTCTGGCGATGACCGCCATGCTTCTGGTAATGCTTGCGCCGGCGCATCTTGAAGATACGAACCTTGTCGTGCTTGCCTTGGGCCAACACCGTGGCCTTGACTGTTGCACCCGCGACCCAGGGTGTACCGACCTGCAGATCCACGCCGCTTCCCACGGCGAGCACCTGGTCGATCACGATTTCCTGGCCCACGTCCGCGGCTATCTGTTCTACCTTGATTTTTTCGCCGGCTGCAACCTTGTATTGCTTGCCACCGGTTTTTATGACCGCGTACATGTGTGACCTTTCAAAAAACCTCTGCCCGAAACTGTGTGGAACTTGTCTGAAACCTCTGCAGGCGCACCCCAATAGACATGGGGTGCACGAGGCGCAGAGCCTTTGATAATAGCACGCGGCAACTGCGCAATGGCAGGCACCTGCGCAGCGCCAACCAGCTTCCTATAATCTGCAATCACCGCATTGGCAGCCCGTGCATAACACCACCGCCACCGAACCCGATACTGCAGACCCGACCGATTCGGCCATGCTGCGCGTGGACGGCGTCATCCGTGACCGGCTGAGTTCGCGGGTGGCGCTGATTGACCAGATCTCGCACTACATCATCAACGCAGGCGGCAAGCGCATCCGGCCACGTCTGGTGCTGCTGTTCTCCGAGGCCCTGGGCTTCGATGGCCCCGAGCGCTACGAACTGGCCGCAATTGTCGAGTTCATCCACACCGCCACGTTGCTGCACGACGACGTGGTGGACGAATCGGCGCTGCGCCGCGGCCGCGCGACGGCCAACGCAATGTTCGGCAACGCGGCCAGCGTGCTGGTGGGCGACTTCCTCTATTCGCGCGCCTTCCAGATGATGGTGGGCGTCAACCAGATGCGCGTGCTGCAAGTCCTGGCCGATGCCACCAACGTCATCGCCGAAGGCGAAGTGCTGCAGCTGATGAACATGCACGACCCTGATCTGGCGGTGGCCGACTACCTGCAGGTTATCCGCTACAAGACCGCCAAGCTCTTTGAAGCCAGCGCCAGGCTGGGCGCCGTGCTTGCTGGCGCGGATGCCGCGCTTGAAGAGTCGTGCGCCGACTACGGACGATCCTTGGGCACGGCGTTTCAGCTGGTGGACGACCTGCTGGACTACGAAGGGAACAGCAGCGAACTCGGCAAAAACGTGGGCGATGACCTGCGGGAGGGGAAACCGACGCTGCCTTTGTTGTTGGCGATGGAGCGCGCTTCCGGTCCGGACCGCTCACTCATTCGCCACGCCATTGAACATGGCGAACTTCAGAAGTTGCCGGACATCCTGGCCATCGTGCGCAGCACCGGTGCGCTGGACGCCACCCGTGCTGCGGCGCAGGCCGAGGCCGACAAGGCTCGCTCGGTGCTGGCGCGCCTGCCGCAGTCTCGAGCCCGTGAGGCTCTGTTAGACTTATGCGCTCGGTCGATACACCGTTCTTCTTAACGGTTTTCGGCCAGCGGTAGACAGGCCCAAAGCGGCCTGCACACCACATCGGGGTGTAGCTTAGCCTGGTAGAGCGCTACGTTCGGGACGTAGAGGCCGGAGGTTCGAATCCTCTCACCCCGACCAATCTCTGGTGTGCCCACGCGGCTCCGCGTGCTTTGCGCTGACGGTGCTGTAACCAAAAGTCTGAGCGGCCCGTATTGGGCTTTTCTGGCGTTTACACCCCACGGTGGATCGGCGATGATCGTTCTGATGTGCGCAAACCGCTCTGAACCGAATGGCCACTGAAGCAGTCGCTGACCCTTTGCCGTCGTCGCTGTCGGGCGTCGCGCGGGTGCTGGTCAATGCGGGCAAGCTCAGCACCAAGGCCGCAGAAGAGCTGCTCAAAAGCGCGCGCGAACGCAAGAGCAGTTTCGTCACCGCGCTGGTCAGCGCCGGCACCATCAAATCTGACGAGCTTGCGCACACGCTGTCCATGGCCCTGGCGCTGCCGCTGGTGGACCTGAACGCGGTGGATCTGCAGAAGCTGCCCCGCAACTTGGTGGACCCGAAGATCGCCAACCAGTACCAGTTGATGGTGCTGGGCAAGCGCGGCAATCGGCTCTTCATTGGCGCCGCCGACCCCACGGACCAGGAAGCTGTCGAGCGCATCAAGTTCGCGACGCAGCTGACCCCGGAATGGGTCATCGTCGAATACGACAAGCTGATGCGTCAGCTCGAGAACCAGGGCGCGAGCGCCAGCGAAGTGCTTGAATCGCTGTCCAGTGGCGAGTTTGACTTCGACGTCACCGAAGACGATGCCGCTGCGCCAGAAAGCGCCGAAGTCACCACCGACGTGGAAGACGCACCGGTGGTGCGCTTTCTGCAGAAAATGCTGATCGACGCCATCAACATGCGCGCGTCGGACTTGCACTTCGAGCCCTACGAATACAACTACCGGGTGCGCTTCCGCATTGACGGTGAGCTCCGTGAAATCACGCAGCCACCCATTGCCATCAAGGACAAGTTGGCGTCGCGCATCAAGGTTATCTCGCGCATGGACATCGCTGAAAAGCGTGTTCCGCAAGATGGCCGCATGAAGCTTAAATTTGGCAGCAAGGCGATCGACTTTCGCGTTAGCACGTTGCCCACGCTCTTTGGCGAAAAGGTCGTGATCCGGATCCTCGACCCGTCCAGCGCCAAGCTCGGCATTGAGGCACTGGGCTACGAAAAGTTAGAGAAAGACCGGCTGATGGCCTGCATCACCCGGCCCTACGGCATGGTGCTGGTCACCGGGCCTACGGGCAGCGGCAAAACGGTGTCGCTGTATACCTGCCTCAACATCCTGAATCAGCCGGGTGTGAACATCGCGACCGTGGAGGACCCCGCAGAAATCAACCTGCCGGGCATCAACCAGGTCAACGTCAACGACAGGGCGGGGCTGACATTTTCGGTGGCGCTGAAGTCTTTTCTGCGCCAGGACCCGGACATCATCATGGTCGGCGAAATTCGCGACCTTGAAACCGCTGACGTTGCTATCAAGGCCGCGCAAACCGGCCACATGGTGATGAGCACGCTGCACACCAACGACGCGCCGACGACGCTGACGCGCCTTCTCAATATGGGCGTGGCGCCGTTCAACATCGCGTCCAGCGTGTTGCTGATCACGGCGCAGCGCCTGGCGCGCAAGCTCTGCGAAAACTGCAAGAAGCTGGCTGACTACCCGCGGGAGTCGATGCTCAAGGCCGGCTTCAAGCCCGAAGAGCTGGACGGCAACTGGAAGCCCTACCGCGCGGTGGGCTGTTCGGCTT
>JAYSYB010000428.1:0-4237 GCA_043716775.1 Rubrivivax sp. | reverse complement strand
CGGTGATGGGCAGCGGCGGCAAACCGGCTTCTGCGCCGCTGCACTGAAGCGGCGCCTGGATCAGCTGGCGCCTTCGGCATTCCTTTGCCGCGCGGTTTCAGGCCCGCCCGGTGGAGCCGAAACCGCCGCTGCCACGGTCTGAGCTGCCGAACGCGTCCACACGCCGAAACGTCGCCTGCACCACCGGCACGATCACCATCTGCGCGATGCGCTCCATGGGCGCGATGGTGAACGGCTCGGCGCCACGGTTCCAGCAGCTCACCATCAGCGGACCCTGGTAATCACTGTCGATCAGGCCGACGAGGTTCCCGAGCACGATGCCGTGTTTGTGGCCCAGGCCTGATCGTGGCAGCAGCATGGCGCACAGGCTGGTGTCGGCGATGTGGATCGACAACCCCGTCGGGATCAAGGTGGCCTGCCCAGGCTGCAGCACGATGGCCACGTCCAGGCAGGCGCGCAGGTCCAGCCCTGCACTGCCGGTTGTGGCATAGGCCGGCAGGAACGCGGCCATGCGCTCGTCCAGAACTTTCAGGTCGATGACGGTCATGCGGTCTTGCGCGGCAGCCGGCGCGAAATCTCCAGCACCAGTTCGCGCGCCAGCGTCAGCTTGTCGCTGTGCGGCAGTTCGCGTTCACCTTGTGCATCCACTAGCACCAGCGTGTTGTCGTCGCGGCCGAAAGTGGCCGGGCCGATGTTGCCGACGATGAGCGGCACGCCCTTGCGCACGAGCTTGTCGCGGGCATGGCGCACGACATCGTGGCTCTCGGCCGCGAAGCCCACGCACCAGGGGCGCTGGGCCATGGGCAGGCGCGCCACGGTCGCCAGGATGTCGGGGTTTTCGGTCAGCAAAAGCGGCGGTGGCTGGCCGCTGCCGTCCTTTTTGATCTTCTGTGTGGTGACGGCAGCAGGCCGCCAGTCGGCCACTGCGGCAGTGGCCACGAACACCTCGTGCAGGGCGGCCAGCGGCAGCACCGCGTCCAGCATCTGCTGCGCGCTTTGCACGTCGATGCGGCGCACGCCACGCGGTGTGTCCAGGTGCACCGGGCCGGCCACCAGCGTGACCTGGGCGCCGGCCTCTGCGGCCGCGCGCGCCACCGCAAAACCCATCTTGCCGCTGGAATGGTTGGTGATGCCGCGCACCGGGTCGATGGCTTCGAAGGTCGGCCCGGCCGTCACCAGCACGCTGCGGCCGGCCAGCACTTTGGGCTGAAAGAAGGCGATGAGTTCGTCGCGCAATTCCTGGGCTTCGAGCATCCGGCCGTCGCCGATTTCGCCGCAGGCCTGCTCACCGGACCCGGGGCCAAGCACGGTGGCGCCATCGGCCGTGATCTGCGCCACGTTGCGCTGCGTGGCCGGGTGGGCCCACATTTCGCGGTTCATCGCCGGCGCCACCAACAGTGGGCAGCCTTGCGCGGGCCGCGCCAGGCATAGCAGGCTCAGCAATTCATCCGCCCTGCCCTGCGCCAGCTTGGCGATGAAGTCGGCACTGGCCGGCGCCACCAGAACGGCCTGCGCCTCACGCGACAAATTGATGTGCGCCATGTTGTTGGGTTCGCGCACGTCCCATTGGCTCAAGGCCACTGCGCGGCCACTCAGCGCCTGCATCGTCACCGGGGTGATGAACTGCGTGGCCGCTTCCGTCATCACCACCTGCACGGTAGCGCCGGCCTTGATGAGCTCTCGCACCAGCTCGGCCGACTTGTAGCAGGCGACGCCGCCCGACAAGCCGACGACGATGTGTTTTCCACTCAAGGACAGCGAAGGGCAAAGGGAAGGGGCGAGGGGTGCTGACATGTCAAGCCGCTTCAGGGTGTGGCGGCTGCAGCGCCGTGGCACTTCTTGAACTTCTTGCCGCTGCCGCAATGGCAGGGGTCGTTGCGGCCTGGCGTGGGCAACACGCGGCGCGTCACCGGCTTGGGCGCGTGGTCGGTCCACATCACGCGCAGCTCTTGCGCGGCCCAGCAGGCTTCGGCCACCAGTTCATCGCGCGTGGGTTCGCCCTTCGGGTAATAGGTGGCGATGTGCTCGCGGTATTCCGCATGGCTGGGCGGGATCAGCAGCGCGGCGATCTGCCCGAGCAGCGTGCCCTGCATTTCGACGGCATCGTCACCGGCGTCGGGCAGGTGCCAGAGGTCGGGCAACAGCTCCACCGCGTCCAGAAAGCCCTGCGCCCACAGCGCGCCGGTCTGCATCGTTTCGGCGTCTTCGGTGGAGACACCTTCTTCGCGCGCCAGGCGTTCGCGGTCGGCGCCAGTCCATTCACTCATCAAGGGGTCCAGCCGCAGGTTGCGGCCGTCGTCCAGCAGCGCGGCGGGGTCGAGCTGGGCGCACAGCACCTTCAGCCGCAACTGCAGCGTGCGCTGCGCCTGCTGGGCGCTGGGCGGGTCGGCAAAGGCGCGCTCAAAGGCGTCGCCGCACAAGAGCGGAAGCCATTCGCTGATGCCGGGCAGCGTCGGCCCGGCCGCCAGCGCGGCCAGGAAACCATCGACCCACTCGAAGTTAAGGTCGGGGTTGAAGCCGGCGAGGCTTTCGCAGGTGGCGTCAAAGGCGGCCAGCTCAATGGGGCTGCTCTGGCGCACGCCGTTCAGGGTTTCGATCATCGTTTCAGGTTCCAGGTGTCTTGCAGAAACTGCGCCAGTCGCAGCGCAGCGGCCGCGCGGGCAACGGGCTCGGCGCCCACATGAACGCCCTGGCCGGGGTGGGCACCGTTGGGCACGTCCATGCGAAGGCGCACGGGCGCAGTGCCGTCAAAGCCGTGGTGGGCGCCCTCATAACTTTCCCACTGCACCGCAGGGTTCGGCGGGGATGTGTGGGCCGCTGTCTGGGCGGTCTGGGACAACGCCTTGCAGGGCCACGCGGGTGTCCAGTCGTCCAACTCACCCAGCAGCATCAAGAGCGGCGCGGTGGGCTCGAAGCCGCGTGCCAGTTCCGTCTCGCAGCCGGGGTAAAAGGCCACGGCGAGGCTGGGCTGCACCGGCGCGGCAGCCACTTCGGGGTGGCGGCGGTTCAGTGCCGACAGCACCGTGCTGCCGCCGTTGGACCAGCCCAGCAGGCCCAGCCGCCTGGCGTCGACACCCGGCTGCGCGGCCAACCATTGCAACGCGCCCAGCGCGTCGCGGCGGCGCTGCAGCTGGGTGACTTGTCGCGAGCCCACGCGCTGCGTGCACACCTCTTTCTCGCCGCGTGGCGTGAAGGAATCGGTGACCAGCGCGTGGATGCCCATCGCGTTGAGGCGCGCCGCCAGTTCGGTGTAGCGCGTGGCCAATTGGCCGCGACCGTCGAAGGGGCCGCCGCAGCCATGCATCAGCACGAGTGCGGGCGCAGGGGCCTGCATGGGGCCCGCAGCGGTGAACCAACGGCCCGGCAGCACCAGGGCGGTGCCAGCCGGTGCATCGAGGCTGGGCACCTGGACGGACTGGTCTGATTGGGCCCAGGCACCGGCAACCGCCACCAGCGTCAGCAGCCCTGCCGCCAGCTTCAAGCGTCGGGCCATGACACCTGCGGCGGCATGGGATGCAGCCGCGCCATGCTGAGCACGTCGTGGTACGCGCCGTGGCGCATCGCGAAGGCCACATGCGTGCCCTCCACCCGGAAGCCGAAGCGCCGGTACAGGGCGATAGCCCCAGCGTTGTCGGCAAAGACCGTGAGCTCGATGCGCAGGATCTGCGCCCAGCCGTCGGCGAAGTCGCAGACCGCCTGAAGCAGAGCGCTGCCCACGCCTTGGCGATGACAGGCCGGGTCCACGCTGATTCCCAGCATGGCCGTGTGGCGGCGGCGTATCGGCAGCGCCGGGTGCAGGCCGGCGCTGCCGATCAGCCGCCCTGCCCGTTCGGCCACCAGCATCACGGCGGTGCTGGCCGGTGCGGCCAGCTCTTCCAACCGGGCGCGCCACATCGCCTCACTCGGGTAGGGCAGCTGCATCAGGTTGGCATAGACGCCGTCGCCTCCCATCACACGGACCATATCGGCCGCATCGGCGGGGCGCGCGCGGCGCACGGAAAGAGTGTCGTCGTTCATGGTGCCGGCGTGGTGGGGACGCAACTGCGCGAGTGTCCCACGCCGCTGGTGTCATGAAACGGGCATGGACCCGTCCGATGATCGAGGGCATGCCTCTTGCGCCACCTGCTGCATCACGGCAAGGTCTTGGCGTCAAGCCGGATAACTTCGGACGCACAACCGGGCTCAAGACCACCCCGACGGCTTTGCATGGCGGCACACTTTGAACACTGCCGTGCCC
>JAYSYB010000427.1:0-4258 GCA_043716775.1 Rubrivivax sp. | reverse complement strand
TTTCAGGGGGACGCCGACAGCCTGCTGCAGGACGCCAGCCTGGCCATGCGCGAAGCCAAGCGCGCAGGCGGAGCCTGCTTTCGTGTGTTCGACCCGGTCCTCAAAGAGCGCGCCTGGCGCCGCGGCAGTCTGGAAGCCGAGTTGCGCCATGCGCTGTCGGCGGAGCAGTTGTTTGTGGTCTACCAACCCATTGTCGACATGGCGCAAGGCGGCGTCAGCGGCATGGAGGCCCTGGTGCGGTGGCGTCACCCCGAGCGCGGCACGGTGCCGCCCGTGGAGTTCATCGAAATCGCCGAAGAGTGCGGGCTTATCGGCGCAGTGGGTGCGTTCGTGCTGAATCAGGCTTGCCTTCAAAGTGCGGCCTGGCAGCGGACGCTGGGCGACCTGGCGCCGCGCATGATGTCGGTGAATGTTTCGCGCGCGCAACTCAGCGACCCGGGCATCGCGGCACAGGTGCAGCGGGCGCTGCAGTCCAGCGGCCTGCCGGCGGCGTCGTTGCAGCTGGAGGTGACCGAGAGCCTCGCGGCGCAGGACCAGTTGATCCAGGCCCGGCTGCGCGAGCTCAAGTTGCTGGGCGTGACGCTGGCGCTGGACGATTTCGGCACCGGCTACTCGTCGCTGTCCAGTCTGCACCTGCTGCCCATCGACGTGGTCAAGATCGACCGTTCCTTTGTCAACCAGGTCGAGTCCAGCGCCCACCACCGAGTGCTGGTGGAAGCCACCGTGCGGGTGGCCCGCAGCCTGTCGATGTGCACGGTGGCAGAGGGCGTGGAAACGCCCGGGCAGGCTGCGGTGCTGAAGGCGCTGGCCTGCGACAAGGGCCAGGGCTACCTTTACGCGAGCCCGATGCCAGGCGATGAGGCGACACGCTGGTTGTCGCGTGCCGGTGCCGGTGCTGCCCCCAGTTTGTCCAGCGCCGCGGACGCCGCCGCCTTGGCGCAACAGGCCATCTCAGTGTCGTTGGACGACCGGTTGCTGCAGAGCCTGGAACGCACCCAGACTGCCGTGGCATTGTTCGACGCCGACGAGCGTCTGGCCTACGCCAACCCCAGCTACAGGCAGAGTTATGGCGACATCCCGGGCAACACCTCTGGCGACACCGCGTGGGAGGCGCCCTCATGGGAAGACCTCATGCGCCGTGCGCACCAGCAACGGTGCGGCCTGCTGATCCAGACCGACGATATCGACGCCTGGCTGGCGCAAGTGCGCAAGCGCTACCGGCAGGAGCCGTGCCGCGTCTTCGAGTCAGACCTGGTTGACGGCCGCTGGATGCGCGTGCAGGAGGAGACCGCTGCGGACGGTTGGCAGCTCTGCCTGGCTACCGACGTGACGTCGCTCAAGGCCAACGAAGCTGATCTGCGGCAGGCCCGAGACGCCGCCGTGGTGGCGTCGAACACCGACCCCCTGACCGGTCTGCCCAACCGGCGCCGGGTGTTCGAGCGCATGCGCTCGCTGCTGTCCGAAGCGGTAGAGCTGCGCCTGCCCGTGGTGGCCGTGGTGATCGACCTGGACCGCTTCAAGTCCATCAACGACCGCCACGGTCACGTTGCGGGTGACGAGGTGCTGGTGAACTTTGCTCACACGCTGACCGCCAGCCTGCGCCCACGCGACCTGGTCGGCCGCATCGGCGGCGAGGAATTCCTGGTGGTTCTGATGAACACCGGGCCAGAAGGCGCGCTGCGGGTGCTGAGCGACCTGCGCCAGGCGGTGCAGCAAGGGGTGCAGCGAGCGGTGCAACTGCAGCGCTGGCCGGGCTTGCGGGTTGATTTTTCGGCGGGCATTGCAGAAGCACAGGCCGGCGATACCGTGGACACGCTGTGGCAGCGTGCCGACGCCGGTTTGTTGCAGGCCAAAGGCGCCGGCCGCAGCCGCGAGGTGTTCATGCCGACGCCGGTGCGGTGGCCCGCACCCGGCACAGGAATGGCTTCAGCCGCCTGACAGCAGGCTGCCTTGCGCTGGCTCGCCCTGACTTGCCACTGCCGATTCACGCCGCACCTGGTCCAGCAGCCGCGCTGCTTCAGAACCCTGCACCTTGGCGATGTCGTCCTGGTATTTCAGCAGCACACCCAGCGTGTGGTTGATGGTCTCGGGGTCCAGCACCACCGAGTCCAACTCCATCAGTGCGCGCGTCCATTCGATGGTCTCGGCGATACCGGGCAGTTTGTACAGCTCCAGCGTGCGCAGCTTCTGCACGAAGGCGACGATCTCGGCAGAAAGTCGTTGTGGAGCATCGGGCACGCGGCGGTCGAGGATGGCCTTTTCGCGCACCGCATCGGGGAAGCCGACCCAGTGGTACAGGCAGCGGCGCTTGACCGCGTCGTGAATCTCGCGCGTGCGGTTGCTGGTCAGCACCACGATGGGCGGCGTCAAGGCCTTCACGGTGCCGTATTCGGGGATGGTGATCTGGAAGTCGCTTAGCACTTCCAGCAGAAAGGCTTCAAAGGGTTCGTCGGCGCGGTCAAGTTCGTCGATCAGCAGGACCGGGGGTACGGGCTGCGCCGGGTCGATGGCTTGCAGCAGGGCGCGCCGGGTCAGGAAGCGGTCGCTGAACAAGTCCTGGGACAGTTGATCGCGACCTTGGCCTTTGGCTTCGATCATGCGGATTTCCAGCATCTGCCGCGCGTAGTTCCATTCGTACGCGGCCCCTGAAAGGTCAAGCCCTTCATGACACTGCAGCCGTATCAGCGGCCGGCCCAGCATGGCCGCCAGCGTCTTGGCGATCTCGGTCTTGCCGGTGCCGGGTTCGCCTTCCAGGAACAGCGGGCGCTGCAATTTCAGCGACAGGTAGACGGTGGTGGCCAACGCGCGTTCGGGCACGTAGTCCAGCGCCAGCAGGCGCGCAGCGGTGTCGTCGATGCTGGTGGGGAGTGCAGTGTGGGATGTGGGATGAAGGACGGTGCTCACAACTTCATTCTCGGCCGAGTGCAATCACAAAACGAAAACGCCGCACGCAAAGTGCGGCGTTCCAAAGTGGAACAGTGGGTCAGCCGACGGCGCGCCCGGCCAGCACAGGGATCAGCGCGGCGCGGTATTCGGCCGAGCCGTGCAGGTCGCTGTTCAGGTCTGCGGCGCTCACGGCCGCACCCGTCATCGCCGCCGCCGACCAGTCGGCCGCGAGCTTCGTTTCCAGATCAGTCGCGCGGAATACGCCGCTGGCGCCCGCACCCGTGACCGCCACGCGCACACCGGCCGGGCCCTTGCTGACGAACACGCCCACCAGGCTGAAGCGGCTGGCCGGTTGCTTGAATTTCTGCCAGCCGGCTTTTTCGGGAATGGGGAAGCTCACCGACGTGATGACCTCACCGTCGTCCAGCGCGGTGCTGAACATGCCGGTGAAGAACTGCTCGGCTGTGAGCGTGCGCTTGTTGGTCTGCACGCTGCCACCCAGGCCCATGACAGCAGCAGGGTAGCAGGCGGCGGGGTCGTTGTTTGCCAGGCTGCCACCGAGGGTGCCGCGGTTGCGCACCTGGCGGTCGCCGATGTTGCCCGCCAGCGCTGCCAGCGCAGGGATGGCGGTCTGCACATCGCGTGACGCGGCCACTGCCGCATGCGTGGTGCCGGCGCCGATGGTGACCTTGCCACCGGCGACCGTGATGCCCTTGAGCTCAGCGATGCCGGAGATGTCGATGACTGCCGACGGTGCGATCAAGCCGAGCTTCATCGACTGCAGCAGCGTCTGGCCGCCGGCCATCAGCTTGGCGTCTTCCTGCAGCGCGGTGCGTGCCGCGTCAGCCACTGACGACGGGTTGGAATAAGCGAATGTTTGCATGGTGAAGTGTCCTGATTCAGCGGTTGGCCTGGATCGTCTTCCACACATTGTGCGGTGAGGCTGGCATCGGCACGTCCTTCACGCCCAGGGCGTGGCAGACGGCATTGATGAGCGCCGGCGGGCTGCCAATGGCGCCCGCTTCGCCGCAGCCCTTTACGCCCAGCGGGTTGTGCGTGCAGGGCGTGCCCTTGACGGTTTCGATGGTGAAGTTGCAGAAGTCGTTGGCGCGCGGCATGGCGTAGTCCATGTAGCTGCCGGTAAGCAGCTGCCCGCTCTCGGGGTCATAGACGCAGTTTTCCATCAGCGCCTGGCCGAGGCCCTGCGCCACGCCGCCGTGCACCTGGCCGTGCACGATCATCGGGTTGATGACGTTGCCGAAGTCGTCACAGGCGGTGAAGCGATCAACCCGCACCACGCCCGTCGCGGGGTCGACTTCCACTTCGCAGATGTAGGTGCCGCCGGGGAAGGTGAAGTTTGTCGGGTCGTAGA
>JAYSYB010000426.1:0-4295 GCA_043716775.1 Rubrivivax sp. | reverse complement strand
CGGTGTACTGCACCGGCATGGCGTAGCCGGCGAAGGGCACCATCCGCGAACCCAAGCGGACGTGCAGGTCGTGCAGCGGGGTCTGGAGCAGGGCGGATTCGGATGCAGTGGACATGAAGGTCACCTCGGCAAGGGCGTCAACGCGAACACCGAATCGATCGGTGTTCCGGGCCCTCGCTGTCCGCTTTACCTGAGAGATTCAGCGCTGCCGCATCCGCGCTTGGTGCGCGGATCAACAGGCCTTGCCCCTTCGGTGGACGGCTGGTGCGGGTTTGAAGTACCGCACCTGCCGCCTCTCTCCAGTGAGGTGAAAAAGCCAGTCCTTTTGCCTGAGCGTTCGAGGCGGTTTTCACACCGGGTTTTCACACCGGGTTTTGCACCGTTTCCCTGCGCCTTCGGCGGCCCCACGTGGGGGCTCTCTCCTGGCGGGGGCAGTGTAGCAGCGGTGACTTCGCTTCAGCCCGCTCGCTTCAGCCCGCTTTAACCCGCGCGGTCTAGTTTGTCGAGCAGGCTCAAGGCGCGGCTGGCGCTGCCGCGCGCGGCCCGCGTCTCGAAGCGCACCCGCGCATCGAAGTTGGCCAGCGCCACAGTGGCCAGTTCGTCAATGAGTTTGTTCACGCTGATGGCGTTGGCGCGGGCCAGGGCCTTCAGGCGTTCATGTTTGTCGTCGGGCAGGCGGATGGTCAGGGTGGACATGGGTACTCCTGCAGGAATTGCTCGGGCGTCAGCACCCGCAGCATTGGGAACTTGAGTTCGCCGCGCGACACGTCACGCAGGTTGCGCGTGACGATGGCGTCGGCTTGTGCCGCCACCGCCAGTTCGATCAGGTGGTTATCGCTTTCGTCGGGCAGGTTGGGCCGCCAGGCATAGAACACTTCCACCCAGCGGCAGATGCTGAGGAAGCCGTCGAACAAGGCTTCGCGTTCGCGGGCCGACACGGCGCTTGTGGCAAACAGATCGTCGCGGCTCAAAACATCTTCGTATTCGGCCAGCAGTGCCGGGCCCAGTACTGGCTGGTGGCTGCCACGCAGGCAGGCCCTCAGGACTGCCCGGGCGCTGCCACCGCCGCGCACGAGCGCAGCCACCAGGATGTTGGTGTCCAGTACGACGGTAGGCATGAGAGAAATGATAGCGTATGTGCTGTCATGTGATGAAGCTCAAAGTTCGCCGCGAAAGGCCCGGAGTTGGACAGACTTGACGAAGCTGTTGAGGCGGGCTGACGCTTGGCGCCGCAACTTCTCTGAAGTTGGACTTCTGCAAGCCGAGCGCCGAGCGTGCGCTGCAAGTCCAAGGATGGAGGTCAACGGCACCGCCTCAGGACCGCGCGGTCCTTGGCATCATCAGGGGTCGTCACCGCCCATGCCAACGCCAACCATGAACCCAGCCGCAGCCTTCGCCAACCTGATGCAAGCGCACCGCTCGATTCGCGAATACAAAGACCAGCCCATCGAAGCCGGCCTCATCGACACCGTGCTCGCGCAGGCGCTCGCGGGTTCGTCGTCCAGCGGCAACCTCAACATGGTGTCGGTCATCAAGACCCAGGACCCCGCACGCAAGGCGCACTTGTGCGAACTGCACTTCGGCCAGCCGATGGTGCAGCAAGCACCCCTGGTGCTGACCTTCTGCGCTGACAGCTTCCGCACCCGCCAATGGCTGGCACAGCGTGGCGCGCGGCTGAACTTCGGCAACCTGATCAGCTGGCACGTGGCGTCCTTCGACGCCATCATCCTGGCGCAGACCACCGCGCTGGCGCTGCAAAGCCACGGCCTGGGCATCTGCTACATGGGCACCACGCTGCACAGCATGCGTGCCGTTGCCGACTATCTTGAGATGCCCGACCACTGCCTGCCCGTGACCAGCATGGTGGTGGGCTGGCCTGACGAAGCACCGGCGCAGCGTGACCGCCTGCCGAGCGCCGCGTGGATCCACGACGAGACCTACCAGCGGCCCACCGTCGACGACATCGATCAGTTCTTCGGCGCGCGTGAAGTGAAGGGCTGGGCGCGTTACCGCAGCATGGGCCAGCACATGATCGACAAGATGGACGAACTCTCCATCACGTCGCTGGCGCAGTACTACACCAGTGACATCAAGTACGCGCCGCAGGTCTTTGAGCGCGATTCGGCGGCGCTGGAGGCGCTGCTGCGCGCGCGGGGATTTCTGGCCTAGATCGGCCCTGGAACCGGGCCTAGAACGCCAGCGTGGTCGCCAGCATCGGCCCATGGATGCGGGCGTCCAGCTTCAGGCGGTCGCAGCAGCCGATGAACGACACCGACCGCTCGTCCAGCTTGTGCCGCGTGACGCGGTAGCCCAGGTCCAGCGACAAGTGGCGGTTGGCTTGCCATTGCGCGCCGGCGGTCACTTGATAGTTGCCTGATTTGCCAACGGTGAAACGCCCGCTGGCGCGCCAGTCGGCCGCCAGCCTGTGGCCGCCGAAGAGCCCCAGCACGGGCATGGGCGCGGTGTCGGCGGCACCGCTTTCAAGGGCCGGGTTGAACGTGCTGCCAGCGCTTTGGAAGCGGCGCGACACGCGCACCCACTGTCCGCCAAGCAGCACGCCGGCCTCAGAAGTTGCGCCTGGCCACCATGACCACCCGCCCAGCACCCCCAGCGTGGACAAGCCCAGGTCGGACCGCATCGTGCTGCCTGCCGGGAACACGGTGCCGTCCACGGCCAGTGGGCGGCTGAGCACCGTGGTGCCCGAGCCGCGCGCCGAGCTGTGATCGACTTCGATGCGCCAGTGCTGGCCGATGAGCCGGCCAAACGTCAGGCCCGGCAGCACGCGGTGGCGCGACAAGCCCAGATCGTCTTCGGCACTGAAGGGCGTGCCGTTCTGCGTGTTGCCAAACAGCACCGACTGGTCACCGCGCGAGCGTTGCTGCCAGGTGCCGGCCACAGCGTGCAGTTGCAGCCAGGTGCGGGGCTCGGCCCGCGGCGTAGGCGCAGGTGTGGGCTGGGCTTGCGCGGCATGCCACGGTGCCAAGGCCAGCAGGGCGGACAGTGCCAAGGTCTGTGCGGGCATGGCGCACACAGCGCACACGGCGCGCAGAAGGGATCGGTCGGCCGGCAGTTGTTGCATGAGGGCTCCAGGGGTGAGACGCGCACTGTAGGCACAAGGCGCCTGGCAGCCATCCCACAGGTGATGGGTGTTGCCAAATGGGTCGGTGGGAAGCACGTAGCATGGCGCTATGGCCGACGACATCCGCACCCTGCGCCGCATCTTGAAAAGCTGCCACACGATCGCTGTCGTGGGCCTGTCGGCCGAATGGCACCGGCCCAGCTACTTTGCGGCCAAGTACATGCAGCAGCACGGCTACCGCATCGTGCCGGTGAACCCGCGCTACGAAAGCATCCTGAACGAGCCGTGTTTTGCGCGGCTGGAAGACATTCCTTTTGCCGTCGACATGGTGGACGTTTTTCGCAAGCCCGCCGATGTGCTGCCGATTGCGCACAGCGCCGTGGCCATCGGCGCCAAATGTCTGTGGCAGCAGCTGGGTGTGATGAACCAAGAAGCCGATGCCGCCGCCCGCGCTGCGGGGCTGGACTCGGTGATGAACCGCTGCGTGAAGATCGAACACGCGCGCCTCTTTGGCGGGCTGCATTGGGTGGGCGTGAACACCGGCGTGATCTCGGCGCGGCGGCCAATCTGAAGGGGTGCCCGATGAGTGACCGCCACTTCAAGCCCGAGACGCTGGCCATCCACGCCGGCCAGATTCCCGACAAGGCCACCGGCGCGCGAGCGCTGCCCATCTACCAGACCACGAGCTTCGTCTTCGACAGCGCAGAGCACGCCGCCAGCCTATTCAACCTGCAGACCTTCGGCAACGTCTATTCGCGGCTAAGCAACCCGACTGTCGCAGCGCTGGAAGAGCGTGTGGCGGCACTCGAAGGCGGCCGCGCGGCGGTGGCCAGTGCCAGCGGCATGGCGGCCGAAGCGATGGCGCTGATGACGATCTTGCAGGCCGGCGACCACGTGGTGGCTGCCGGTGCGCTGTACGGTGGCAGCGTGACGATGCTGGCGGTGAGCTTGAAGAAGTTCGGCATCGAGACAAGCTTTGTCGATGCCACGAACGCGGACGCTTTCGCCGCCGCGATGCGCCCGAACACACGCGCCGTGTTTGCAGAAAGCTTGGGCAACCCGAGCCTTCAGGTGCTGGACATCGCTGCCGTGGCCGATGTGGCGCACACGCATGGCGTGCCACTGGTGATCGACAACACGGTGCCTTCGCCCTACTTGTGCAACCCGCTGGCGCTGGGCGCCGACATCGTGGTGCACAGCGCCACCAAGTACCTGG
>JAYSYB010000425.1:0-4296 GCA_043716775.1 Rubrivivax sp. | reverse complement strand
CTGGCCCACTTGGTCGGCCAGCAGCAAGCCCTTGTAGATGATGGTGCGGCAACTCATGCTGGGCACGTAGTACTCGCGGCTGTGGGTAAGCTTCAGCGCCTGGATGGCGGCGCTGGCGGTCTTGCGGATGACGTAGAGCTTGCGTTCCAGCGCGTCGGGCACGATGACGTCGGTGCCGCGGCCGATGAAGATCTGGCGGATGACCGGTTCCTTGGCGCGCACGGCCGGGCTCATCGGCATGGTGCGGTCTACCGGCACGTCGCGCCAGCCCAGCAAGACCTGGCCTTCGGCCTTGACGGCGCGCTCCAGTTCTTGTTCGCAGGCCAGACGGGAAGCGTGTTCCTTCGGCAGGAAGATCATGCCGACGCCGTATTCGCCGGGGGGCGGCAGCTTGACGCCCACGAAACCGGCGGGAGCCATGCCGGACATGGCCATCTCGGCGCGGTAGTACTCGTCGGGGATCTGGATCAGGATGCCAGCGCCGTCGCCCATCAGCTTGTCAGCACCCACGGCGCCCCGATGGTCCAGGTTTTCCAGGATCTTCAGGCCCTGTTCGACGATGCTGTGCGCGCGCACGCCCTTGATGTGCGCCACGAAGCCGACACCGCAGGCGTCGTGTTCGTTCGACGGGTCGTAAAGCCCGCGCGCTGCCAGTTCAGCGGCTTCATGCGGGTTTCTGGCGTGCGGCAGCATGGCGCGCTCCTTGTGGTGCTAGCGAAGGACATGCAGCCTACCGCAGTGCAACAATCGCGGCAAGCAAGAATAAATGGGGTCGGAGTCGTTTAAAAGGAGTCAACGTCACCCTGTCAATTTAATGGGGACATATCAACCTGCTCTTGTTTCTGGGCGGCCAAATGCGCGTTGCATCTTGCAGCAGCCCGCACATCAAGCACGTGACGTGCCTACTGCGCCCGTCAAGCAGGCCGCAACCGCGGCCGGCCGCGCAGCCCGGGCGCTGCGGGCCGGGCTGCTTGGTCAGCAACGTCGGCGGCAAACGCTGCCGACCCCACGGCCCAACTGCCCAGCGCCGCGCCGCGCAGCGCACTGGCCCGGGCGTTGGACAGGCCTTCACCCACCCGCGCGCGCCAGGCAGCCTGGCGGTCAAACGGCGTGTTGCCCAGCAGCCAGTACGCCTGCGGGTCGACCAGCAGGGGATCGCGTTCACCGCCGGCCCGGTGGCCCTGGCTGCTGGTGGGCGCTTCTGGTGCAAGGCCTTCCGCCCCTGCAAGGCCCTCTATCAGGCACATCACGTCCAGCAGCGTCGCGCCGGCTTGCACCACCGCGCAGCGGAACCGGCCGTCCCAGAGCGTTCCGCTGCCGCCATGACGGCGATGGTAGGCACTCACATAGCGACGGCCCAGCGACTGCATCATGCGGCTGAGGCCGGCGGACGTGGCCGGTGTGGCCAGCAAGTGCACTTGGTTGTCCAGCAAGGCGTAGGCGTGGACCTGGACCTCTTCCGCCATGGCTGCTTCTTTCAGTGAGGCCAAGAAGGCCCAGCGGTCAGCAGCGTCAGCAAACACGAGGTTGCCGCTGTGGCCACGCTGAATCAACCAGTGCACGTGGCCGGCAAGCGACAAACGAGGCAGTCGGGCCATTTGCGTGCGCCTTCCGCCCTTAGACGTCGAACAGACGTTGGCCCGTCAGGCGCTGGTGTTCACGCAGCGCGAAGCGGTCGGTCATGCCGGCGATGTAGTCGGCCACCGCGCGCGGCCTGTCCTGTGCGGTGGCATATTCCGGCGTCATCAGCGCCGGTTGCGCCCGGTAGGCGGCGAAGAGCTCGACCACCACGGTGCGCGCCAGCGCGGTCATCTGGGTGACGCGGGGATGGCGGTAGAGCTCGCGAAACAGAAAGCGCTTGAGTTCCACGGTCTGCGCACGCGACGGGTCGCTCATGCGCACCAGCGGCGGCAGGCAGCGCACGCCTTCCGCATCCAGGCCCGGGTGGTGCGTGAGCGCCTGCTGCAGTCCGGCCGTGGTGGCGGCGATGAGGTCGGCCACCTGGGCCGACAACATGCGGCGCAGGATCTCGTGCAGCAGCCTGCGCTCCGCCAGCCTCGGGTGCTGGGCCAGCACCTCGGCGCGGCCTTGCGCCAGCAACGGCACCGCCAGCAGCTGGTCGAGTGTGATCAGGCCTGAGCGCACGCCGTCATCCACGTCGTGCGCGCTGTAGGCCAGCTCATCGGCCAAGTTGACCAGCTGCGCTTCCAGGCTGGGTTGCCCGCCGTGGACGAAGCGCGCAGCCGGCCCATCGGGCTCCGTGGCCAGCAGGCGCTCTGCGCGGTGCCGCGTGCAATGCTTGAGGATGCCTTCGCGGGACTCGAAGCTCAGGTTCAGGCCGTCGAAGGCGGCGTAACGTGCCTCCAGGCGATCCACCACGCGCAGGCTCTGCAGGTTGTGCTCGAAGCCGCCGTGATCGGCCATGCAGTCTTGCAGCGCGTCCTGCCCGGCGTGTCCAAAGGGCGTGTGGCCCAGGTCATGTGCCAACGCGACGGCTTCCACCAGGTCTTCGTTGAGGCGCAGCGCTCGGGCCACCGACCGGCCCAGTTGTGCCACTTCCAGCGAATGCGTCAACCGCGTGCGGAACAGGTCACCTTCATGATTGATGAATACCTGCGTCTTGTAGACCAGACGCCTGAATGCCGTGCTGTGCACGATGCGGTCGCGGTCGCGTTGGTGTTCGTTGCGCGGCGGCGAAGGCGGCTCAGGGATGCGCCGGCCGCGCGAGCGTTGCGGGTCGCTGGCCCAAGGTGCCAGGTTGTCCACATTCACGCCGGCACGGGGTGCGCGCTGTGGCGGCGGATAACGCGTTCGACCAGGGCGGCCGGCGCTGTGCGCAAGGTGGCGCTGCCAGGCGGGCCGATGACGATGTAGCGGACGTCGCCATCGGTGGCTTTCTTGTCAACGCGCATCAACTCAAACCAGCGCTTCAGTGGCATCGTCGGCGCCACCACTGGCAGGCCAGCGCGTTGCAGAAGCATCTGCAGCCGCTGCGCAAAAGCGTCCGGCAGCAGCCCAAGTTCAGCAGACAGCGCCGCACCCATCACCATGCCGCAGGCCACGGCTTCACCATGCAGCCAGGCGCCATAGCCCTGGCCGGTTTCTATGGCGTGGCCGAAGGTGTGGCCAAAGTTGAGCGTGGCGCGCAGGCCGGTTTCCCGTTCGTCCTGGCCCACGACATCGGCCTTGATCTGGCAAGACCGTTGCACGGCGTGCGCCAGCGCGGACACATCGCGCGCCAGCAGTGCGGGCAGGTTCGATTCCACCCAGTCGAACAAGGCCAGGTCGGCAATCGGGCCGTACTTGATGACTTCGGCCAACCCTGCGCGCAGTTCGCGGTCTGGCAGCGTGAGCAAGGTGGACAGATCGCAGACCACGCGCACGGGCTGGTAGAACGCGCCGATCATGTTCTTGCCCAGCGGGTGATTGATGGCGGTCTTGCCGCCCACCGAAGAATCCACCTGGGCCAGCAAAGTGGTGGGCACTTGCACAAAAGGCACACCGCGCATATAGCTGGCCGCCGCGAAGCCCGTCATGTCGCCCACCACGCCACCGCCCAGCGCAAAGAGCACCGTCTTGCGGTCGCAGGCGCTGGCCAGCAGGTGGTCGAAGATCAGGTTGAGCGATGCCCAGTTCTTGTGCGCTTCGCCGTCGGGCAACAGCACGTCGCTGATGTGCGGGTAGTGCGGCGCCAGTGCACGGTGCAGTGCGGCACCGTGCAGTGCATGCACCGTGGCGTTGCTGACGATGACCGCACGCTGGGCTTGCGGCAGACCTTGCCAGGCCGCAGCGCTTTGCAGCAGGCCGTCACCAATCAGAATGTCGTAGCCCGAATTCGCGGTGGCGACGTGGACCTTCAGAGGCGCTTGCAGGGCTTGCTCAGTCATGAGGTCAGTGTACGGCGCAGACTTCGGCGCCACATCGGTTCGCCGCGGGCTCAGCCCGGTGGTGTGAGTGGTGGGGATGGTGCGATTGGCGACGGCACTTGCCCCGGGTCCACCAAGCCGGCCATTTCCAGCTGCATCAACACCATGCTCAACATGGCCGGTACCGAAGGCCGTGCGGCCTCGACCACAAAGTGTGCGGTGCGGCGGTACAGCGGGTCGCGTTCGCGGTAGAGCTCGCGCAAGCGTTGCAGCGGGTCGTTGACTTGCAACAATGGGCGCTGCGTGTCATGGCGCAAGCGGCGGTAAAGCTCTTCGGGCGTGGCGCGCAGGTAGAAGACGTGCGAGCGGGAGTGCAGGGCGTCGCGGTTGGAAGGCCGCAGCACCGCGCCGCCGCCGGTGGCCAGCACCA
>JAYSYB010000424.1:0-4307 GCA_043716775.1 Rubrivivax sp. | reverse complement strand
CTCCCTGGTCAAATCCGACGTAGCCCGGTGGGGCACCGATCAGGCGACTCACCGCATGGCGCTCCATGTACTCGGACATGTCAAAACGGATGAGCTCGATGCCCATGATGTAGGCCAACTGCTTGGCGGCCTCGGTCTTGCCGACACCAGTAGGGCCTGAAAACAAAAACGAACCGATCGGTTTGTCATCCTTGCCCAAACCAGAACGCGCCATTTTTACGCTGGAGGCCAGCACATCGAGCGCCTTGTCCTGACCAAACACGACGCTTTTCAAATCGCGTTCCAGCGTTTTGAGCTTGCCGCGGTCATCGTTCGAAACGTTGGCCGGTGGAATCCGTGCGATTTTGGCCACGATTTCCTCCACCTCGGTCTTGGTGATGGTTTTCTTGCGCTTGTTCGGCGGCAGGATGCGTTGCGCCGCGCCGGCCTCGTCGATCACGTCGATGGCCTTGTCGGGCAGGTGGCGGTCGTTGATGAACTTGGCCGACAGCTCGGCAGCAGCCTGCAGCGCGCCAACGGCGTACTTCACGCTGTGGTGCTCTTCGAAGCGCGACTTCAAACCCTTCAGGATCTCGATCGTCTGCTCAATCGAGGGCTCGACGACATCGACCTTCTGGAAGCGCCTTGAGAGCGCCGCGTCCTTCTCGAAGATGCCGCGGTACTCCGTGAACGTGGTGGCGCCGATGCACTTCATGGCGCCGCTGCTGAGCGCCGGCTTGAGCAAGTTGCTGGCATCCAGCGTGCCGCCGCTGGCAGCGCCGGCACCGATCAAGGTATGGATCTCGTCGATGAAGAGGATCGCGTTCGGGTGGTCTTTCAGCTGCTTGAGAACACCCTTCAGCCGCTGCTCAAAGTCACCGCGGTACTTGGTGCCGGCCAGCAGTGCGCCCATGTCGAGTGAATAGACCGTGGCGTCGCCCAGCACTTCAGGCACGTCTTTTTCAGTGATGCGCCAGGCCAGGCCTTCGGCAATGGCCGTCTTGCCTACACCGGCTTCACCCACCAGCAGCGGGTTGTTTTTGCGCCGGCGGCACAGCACCTGGATGACACGCTCGACCTCGTGTTCCCGCCCAATCAGCGGGTCAATCTTGCCCTGCAGCGCCAGCTGGTTGAGGTTCTGCGTGAATTGCTCGAGCGGCGAACCCTTGGCATCGCCGCCCTCTTCCTTCTCGCCTTCGGAGCTGTTGCTTTCGTTGCTCTTGGCGGGCTCAGGCGGATCGGACTTCTTGATGCCGTGGGCGATGAAGTTCACCACGTCCAGGCGCGTCACGCCCTGCTGGTGCAGGTAGTACACGGCATGCGAATCCTTTTCGCCGAAGATCGCTACCAGCACGTTCGCACCGGTCACTTCCTTCTTGCCGGTGCCGGTGCTCTGCACATGCATGATGGCGCGCTGAATGACGCGCTGAAAACCCAGCGTAGGCTGCGTGTCCACCTCTTCATTGCCGCCCACCGTGGGCGTGTTTTCCTTGATGAAGGTGGCCAGGCTCTTGCGTAAATCTTCAATGTTGGCAGCGCAAGCACGCAGCACCTCGGCGGCCGAAGGGTTGTCCAGCAGCGCCATCAGCAAGTGCTCGACGGTGATGAACTCGTGGCGCTGCTGGCGTGCCTCGACAAACGCCATGTGCAGGCTGACTTCAAGCTCTTGCGCAATCATGCGGCCTCCATAATGCATTGAAGCGGGTGTCCCTCGCGGCGCGCCGCCGTGAGCACCAGCTCGACTTTCGTTGCAGCAACGTCTTTCGGGTAGACGCCGCAGATGCCGCGCCCTTCGTGGTGAATCTTGAGCATGATGTGGGTGGCCGTATCCGCGTCACGCTGGAAAAAGCTCTGCAGCACCATGACCACAAACTCCATCGGCGTGTAGTCATCGTTCAGCAGCACCACCTGGTACAGGCTTGGTGGCTTGGTGCGCGCTACCTTGCGCTCGGCCACGACGACGCCATCGGGCTCGCGGGTGCGTGGCGCAGACGAGGGGGGCGGGGCAGGCGACGGTGGAGTTTCGTCGGGCATGGAACATTCTATCGAGTTGCACTGGCTGTACGTGGCCAGATGGGCTTCTTCGGCAGCGCAACAGCCTTCAACATCGGGCTAAGGGATATTGACCCTGAAGCGCGTCTTTCAAGGCGAGAGCAGCAGCCATTTTCGGGCCTTGCACCGGCCTTTCCGCGCGCCGGCCTGACGATCTTTTGGTCAAAGCCAGAATGCATCAAGACATGGCGCAGCCTTGACAGTCAAAGCAGGGCGGGAAGACAATTTCTCACAGCAGTCTGAATAGTGAGGGGGTCACCATGGTCACCGGTACCGTCAAGTGGTTCAACGACGCAAAGGGCTTCGGATTCATTGAACCCGAAGGTGGGGGCGCGGATGTCTTCGCGCACTTTTCCGCCGTTCAGATGGAGGGTTTTCGCACGCTCAAACAAGGCGGCGTCGTCAGCTATGAACTGGTGCAGGGGCCCAAGGGCGATCTGGCGCAGAACATTCGTGCCGTGGCCAGCGCACAGCAGGTGGACGAAAGCGCCACCTCTGAAGTCGAGCACTGAGCTCCTGGGTTGTCCCGGGGCCAGCCTTTTGGCGCGCCATTGTCTTTCCAGCTTCGCTTTGGCGCATGAAGCGCCCTGACGCGAACCCGAACCGCCAAGGCCTTGCGCTCAAGCCGGCCCACACCCCGCTTCACCCACCGCCAGGAGAATCGCCTTGCGCGGCTGGCTCATCTGCACGCGCACGCGATGGCGCGCCAGATCGATTTCGAGCTTTACTTGCAGGTCTGCCCACTTGACGCTCCGGGTGACTTCACCCACGCAGTGGCCGCACCTGATGGAGGGCAGTGAATTCCAGCTTAGCGAACCTTCGATTGCTTGAAGCGTGCCTCTCAACCGTGCCACCGTGACAGGCTCGAGCTTCGCCGCCCAACCCACGGCGAGTGAAATGTCGAGTCGTCGTCGTGCGGGCGTGTCCAAAGCGAACGCGACCCAAGGTACCAAAGCCGCCACAGTGCGCGCATCAGTTGGCACTGACACAGCAGGGTGGCGCGACGAAGTCCAGCGGCAAGGTGACCATAGCTGACCAGCTATTGCGCGCCACCCGGCCCATCCGCAGCTTCGACTACAGCCGAATCAGCACACCATTCTCAACTTTGACGCGGGTGCCAACCTGTACGGCGGGATCGTTCGCGTAGTCGAAGTTCTGCATGCCGCCGCCTTCCAGCCGGACCGCGACGCGGAAGACCTTGGTCTTATCCCTGTTGTTCTCGACCCGGTTGCCGGCATACGCGCCGCCAACAGCGCCGACGATGGTCGCCAGGTCCTTTCCCCTGCCGCCGCCCACTTGGTGGCCGACCACGCCACCCAGCAAGCCGCCAGCGATGGTGCCGATGATGTTGGGCGAGTCACCCTTCACTTCGACAAGTTCAACCGATTCCACCGCCCCGCAATTGGCGCACGCGGCTACCACCGGCTGCCGGTTGTCGCGGCCTTCGTAGCGACCGGTCTCATTGCCGCTGCGGTCGAAACGGCGCTCGAGGTGCGCGCTGGTTTCACGCCGGTCGCTGACCAGATAGCCGTCGGCGATGAATTCGCCGTCAAGCCTGTCCTGGCGGCGTATCACATAGCTGCCTTCGTACACACCGCGGCTGACTTCCGTCAACGCAATGCGCGTGGCAACTCCTTGCACAGCGACACGCGCAACGCCACCCGGGTTGCCCCTCAACGAAAAGTTCACCTCATCGCCAGGCTGAAAGCCGTCTGGAGCCAAGACATTGAATGCGGTGATCGGCGCGGTGGCCACTGGCGCGGGGTCGTTGGCACCTTGCAGCAGCGAACTGGCAAGCATCGCGCTTGTTGTGCGCCCGTTCTTCTGCAGGCGTGCAGTGACGGTGCTGGCATCGGTCAGTCTGTCGCGGTTGCGAATGGTGTAGTCACCGGTGTACTCACCAGGTCGGACCTCGCTCATCTGCAGAACCTTCGTCGCACCAGAAATCTGCAGGGTCACCGCAGCACCGGCCGTGCCATTGAGGCTGAACGACAGAACATTGCCGGGACGCAGGCGACGCACCTGTTCCACGCCGAGCGAGAAAATCCTGATATCCGCAACCGGCGCATACGTTTGCGCCACAGCAGCGGTGGGCAGGGCGACCGGCAGCGCAGCTGCGATGGCCAGGGAAAAGATGGAAAGTTGACGTTGGATGTTCATGCGGCACTTCCTTGAGTGAGCGACCAGAATTGGCCTTGCATGGATTCAACGTGACACAGCGGCTGGCAGCTACAGTCATCGCCGCACGGGTCTGTAGGACGAAACGCCGCCCGTTG
>JAYSYB010000423.1:0-4313 GCA_043716775.1 Rubrivivax sp. | reverse complement strand
TGCAGGCACTGGTGTGGATGCGGCCCTGGCTCTCGGTGCTGGGCACACGCTGCACGCGGTGGCCGCCGGACTCGAAGCGCAGCTGCTCATAGACGCGGTCGCCCTCCACGCGCAGCACCAGTTCTTTGTAGCCGCCGATTTCGCTGTCGCTCTGGCTCATGATTTCGGTGCGCCAACCCTGGCGTTCGCAGTAGCGCAGGTACATCCGGGCCAGGTCGCCTGCGAACAGCGCCGACTCATCACCGCCCGTGCCGGCGCGGATTTCCACGAAGGCGTTGCGGTCGTCGTCGGGGTCGCGCGGAATCAGTGCGGCCTGCAAGTCGGCATGCAACTGCTGCATGTCGGCGTGAGCTTCGGCGATCTCCTCCAGCGCCATCTGCGCCATGTCGGGGTCGGCCAGCATGTCGCGCGCGGCTTCGGCATCGGACTCACGCTGCTGGTAGCGGCGAAAACGCCCAACGATGCCGCGCACCTCGGCCTGTTCGCGCGACAGCGCGCGCCAACGTTTGACGTCACCAGCCACCCGCGGGTCAGACAGGGTCGCGTCAAGTTCCGCGAGGCGCAGCGCCAGGCGTTCGAACTGTTCGCGCAAGGTGAGGTTCATGACGGGATGCGTTAGACCCGCCGCGGGATGGCGCGGCTGCAGTGTGTGAGGTGGGCGCTAGAGCCCCTGTTCGTCGTTGCCTGCCGCAGAGCCCGGCTGGCGCGTGCTTTGGCGCAGGAAGAGGCGCGACACGGTGTCGGCCAGGCGCGCGCGCTCGTCGCCTTCGGCCGCGTGCAACTCAGCCAGCGTGCCGTGCAGCATCTTGTGCGTCAGGCCACGGGCCAATGCTTCCAGCACCTGCTCCACGGGTTCGCCGCGTGCCAGCAGCTTGCGCGCGCGCACCAGCTCCAGTGCACCCCAGTCATCGGCCTGGCGGTTCAGCGCCTGGATCAGCGGGACCGCAGCGCGCTGGTCAAGCCAATGCGAAAAACTCAGCACGCCAGCATCGATGATGACTTCTGCCTGCTGCACGGCCGCCTGGCGCTTTTCGCTGGCTGTTTGCACCAGCGTTGAGAGGTCGTCCACCGTGTAGAGATAGATGTCCGACAGCTTTGCCACTTCGGGTTCGATGTCGCGCGGCACCGCCAGGTCGACCATGAACATCGGCCGCCGCCGCCGCGCCTTCAGCGCGCGTTCGACCGCACCCAGGCCGATGATGGGCAGTGTGCTGGCGGTGCAGGAGATGACGGCGTCGAACTCGTGCAGCCGGTTGGGCATGTCCGACAGGCGCATGGCCTCCCCGCCAAAGCGCGAAGCCAGGCGTTCGCCGCGTTCCAGCGTTCGGTTGGCCAGCGCCATCGTCTTGGGCGAACGTGCAGCAAAGTGCGTTGCCACCAGTTCGACCATCTCGCCCGCGCCGACAAACAGCACCTTGATCTGGGATAGGTCTTCGAAGATCTGCGATGCCAGCCGAACGGCCGCTGCCGCCATGCTGATGCTGTGGGCGCCGATCTCGGTGGAGCTGCGCACTTCCTTGGCGACCGAAAACGAACGTTGGAAGAGTTGATGCAGCGTGGTGCCCAGCGTGCCTGCCTCGTCAGCCAGGCGCACCGCCTGCTTCATCTGGCCGAGGATCTGCGGTTCACCCAGCACCATCGAATCCAGGCCAGCCGCCACGCGGAAGGCATGGCGCGCTGCGGCGCGGTCTTCCATCACGTAGCTGTGCGACATCAACTGGCCGCCGCTGATGCCCCCCTGTTCGGCCAGCCAGTCCATCGCGGGGCGCACCAGCTCTTGCGCCTGCACGGTGGGTGCAGCCACGTACAGTTCGGTGCGGTTGCAGGTGGAGACGATGGCCGCTTCGGGCAGGCTGCGTTGCAAGCGTTCACGCAAGCCCTGCAGCGCGGGCGCCATGCGTTCGGGCGCAAAGGCCAGCCGCCCGCGCAGGTCCAGCGGCGCGGTGGTGTGGTTGAGGCCGAGGGTGAAGACGCTCACGTCAGAATTGTAAATTTGCGCGCCGCAGCACTGGCTGTTGCGCCGCCTGTAGCGCCGCATCTCGCGCCGCCTGTTGCATCAACATCAGACTCAAGGACGAAGCCGCAACGATGGGACCGCTTGACGCACTCTGGCATGTGGCCAACCTTTTCGTGCCTGCATTGGCACTCGGCGCGCTAGCCGCCGCGCTGACCAAGCTTCTGTGGCGGCGCGAATTGGCTGCCGTGCGTTGGCAGCGCCTGGCAGGCCCCGCGTGCGCGGCGTGCGCGGCCGTCACGCTGGCCGGGCTTGCGCTGCTGGGCCGCGACGGTCGAATGGCCACGTACGCCGCCATGGTGCTGGCCTGCGCCCTCACGCTGTGGTGGCAGGGCTTCGGGCCGGGCCGCCACTAGAAATATCACCGACCGTGCCACCGAGCGCCGCGTCGCGCAACACCGGCGTGCCGCGCAGCGAATGCGGCAGCGCTTCTGTAATCAGTACGTCCAGCATCTGGCCTGTCAGGCGCGCCGACAGCGGCCCGCCGTCGAAATTGACGATGCGGTTGCATTCGGTGCGGCCCATCAGCTCCTGCGCACCGTCCTTGCCGGGCCGACGCGACGGCCCTTCAACGAGGATGCGCTGCACCGTGCCCGCGCGGCTGGCGCTGATGCGGCGCACGTTGCTTTCGATGGTGGCCTGCAGGTGCTGCAGGCGCTTGAGCTTCACGGGCTGCGGCGTGTCGTCGGGCAGGGCTGCAGCCGGCGTGCCCGGGCGCTTGCTGAAGATGAAGCTGAAGCTGCTGTCGAAGCCCACGTCGTCGATGAGTTTCATCATCTTGCCGAAGTCTTCTTCTGTCTCGCCGGGGAAGCCGACGATGAAATCGCTGGACAGACTCAAGCCCGGCCGCACTGCGCGCAGCTTGCGGATCGTGCTCTTGTATTCCATGGCCGTGTAGCCACGCTTCATGGCCATCAGGATGCGGTCGCTGCCATGCTGAACCGGCAGGTGCAGGTGGTTCACCAGCTTGGGGCAAGTGCCGTAGACATCGATCAGCCGCTGCGTGAATTCATTCGGGTGGCTCGTGGTGTAGCGGATGCGCTCAATGCCGGGGATCTCGGCCACGTACTCGATGAGCAGCGCGAAGTCGGCAACTTCTGCGGGTCTGGCCAACTTCCCACCCATCGTGCCCCGAAAGGCGTTGACGTTCTGCCCCAGCAGCGTCACCTCTCTCACGCCCTGCTCGGCCAGGCCGGCGACCTCAGTCAGCACATCATCAAAAGGCCGGCTGACTTCTTCACCGCGGGTGTAGGGCACGACGCAGTACGAGCAGTACTTGGAGCAGCCTTCCATGATCGAGACAAAAGCTGACGGGCCGTCCACGCGGGCTGGCGGCAAGTGGTCGAACTTCTCGATCTCAGGGAAGCTGATGTCCACCTGCGGCCGGCGCTGTTGCAGGCGCGCTTCGATCATCTGCGGCAGGCGATGCAGTGTCTGCGGGCCGAAGACCAGGTCCACATATGGCGCGCGGTCGATGATCGCTGCACCTTCCTGGCTGGCGACACAGCCGCCAACGCCGATCAACACGCCCTTTTTCTTCAAGTGCTTGACGCGGCCGAGGTCGGAGAAGACTTTCTCCTGTGCCTTTTCGCGCACCGAGCAGGTGTTGAAGAGGATCAAGTCCGCCTCTTCGACATCGGTCGTGGGCTCATAGCCTTTTGCTGCATGCAACACGTCCGCCATCTTGCCGGAGTCGTAGTCGTTCATCTGGCAACCGAAGGTGCGGATGAAGACCTTCTTGGCCGTGACTGGCGCGTCGCTCATGGCTTGCTCCAGGTCTGCATGTCGGCGTTGAAGCGCCACGTCGCGGCTTCCTGCGGCGTGGTGGGCCAAGGCTTGCGGGCGAGTTCAGCGGGGTTGAGGATCCACACGTCCAGCAACTGACCTTGCAAATCGAGCGTGTAGTTCACCACCAGCCGCTGATTCACGGCTGCGCCGGACATCACAAGCAGGTTGTCCATCGCGCGGATGCGCGCACCGGGCGCCAGGCGCGCGGGCTGCTTGTTCAGCAGCAATTCGGGTGGCGCGGTGATGACGATTTCGCCGCGCAAGGCCGTGGCCGGGAAGTTGCGCGGGGCCTGGGCCACGGCGGCGGAAACGCACACGACGAGGGTGGCGGCAGTCAGGGCACAGCGAAGCATGGTGTGGATCCAGGGGCTGTGAAAATGGGGCTGTGGAAAAGAAAGCGGCCCGAGTCTTGGTGAACTCGGGCCGCAGGAATCTTGGTGGCGCTTCAGGGATTTGAACCCCGGACCTGCGGATTATGATTCCGTCGCTCTAACCAGCTGAGCTAAAGCGC
>JAYSYB010000422.1:0-4314 GCA_043716775.1 Rubrivivax sp. | reverse complement strand
CCGTGCCAAGGGCAAGTTGCCCTGGCACAAGAAGTCCTGAGGAGTTGCCGGTGTCCAGACCTCCTACGCACCCGGCCGCGCCCGCTGCACCCGCTGCACCCGCTGCGGCGGCTTCGGGCACTGCCAGCGCCGGCCACTCCAGCGGCAAGACTTTGGTCATTGCCCCCGGCAGCGCGTGGACGCCCAGCCGTCCCTACCAGAGCCTCGCTGCGCGCCCCGACGCAGCCCGGCAGGCGCTGGCCATCGGCGTGCGCAGTGCACTGGAGCGCGGCGTGCACGGCCTGTGCTTCAGCCCTTACCTGGAAGGCCAGCAACCGGGCTCACAGGTCAGCGACGCGCAGATCCGCCAGCGGCTGCAGGTGATCCAGCCGCACACACGCTGGGTGCGCACATTTTCCTGCACCGACGGCCATGAACAGACCCCGCGCATCGCCCATGAACTGGGCCTGAAGACACTGGTCGGCGCCTGGCTGGGCACCGATGCAGCAATCAACGAACGCGAGGTCCAGGGTGTCATCGCGCTCGCCCGCGCAGGTCACGCCGACATCGTGGCCGTCGGCAATGAAGTGCTGCTGCGCGAAGACATGGACGAATACACTTTGCTGGCCTGCATCCAGCGTGTGAAGGATGCCTTGCATGACGTGTCGCCCGGCGTGCCCGTGGGATATGTCGATGCCTACTATCTTTTTGAAAAACACCCGCGCATCACCGCCGCCTGCGACGTGGTGCTGACCAACTGCTACCCCTTCTGGGAAGGCTGCCCGCGCGAAGGCGCGCTGGCCTACATGCAAAGCATGCTGGCACGCACGCGCGCGGCGGCGCCGGGCAAGCGCATCGTCATCAGCGGAACCGGCTGGCCCGACCAGGGCAGCGCCTTCCATGGCGCGCTGCCGTCCACCGAAGGCGCCATGCGCTACTTCGTCGACAGCATGGCCTGGGCCGACAGCGAAGGCCTGGAGGTCTTCTACTTCGCCGCTTTTGACGAAGCGTGGAAGGTTGGTGCCGAAGGGGATGTGGGCGCCTTCTGGGGCCTGTGGGACAAGGACGCGCGCTTCAAATTTGAATGACAAATTGGAGTGAGCAAATCTTGACCAAGATTTACCGCCCCCTGGGCATCGCACCCGGCCCGGCCATCTGCTATTCGGGCTACCGTGAAGGGCAGAGCCCAGACAGCGAAATCTTCCCTACCGTGGCGCAGATTCGCGAAGACCTCTTCCTCTTGCAGCCGCACTGGCAAGTCCTGCGCCTGTACGACTGCAGCCTGCACGCCGAACGTGTGCTGCAAGTCATCGAAGACGATGGCCTGCCGTTCCAGGTGCTGCTGGGCGCTTACCTGGCGGCCGAAGTCAGCAACCCGGCCTGCCCCTGGGGTGGCGTGCACGCCGAGCCCACGCTGGCCGCCAATGTGCAGCGCAACCTTGCAGAGCTGCAGCGCCTGGTGGCCCTGGCCGCACGCCACCGCGCGCAGGTTTTTGCGGTGGCCGTGGGCAATGAGGCCACCGTGGACTGGACCGACCACCTCGTCCCCGTGGACAGCATGGTCCGCCACGTGCGCTGGGTGCGCGAACGCGTCGCACAACCCGTGACCTTCTGTGAAAACTACGTGCCCTGGCAGCACACCCTGAATGCGCTGGTGCCTGAGCTGGACTTCATCGGTCTGCACACCTACCCGCAGTGGGAACAGAAGACGGCCGACGAAGCCTTTGCCCACACGCTGGACAACCTGGCCAGCGTGGCGCGCGCGCACCCGGGCAAGCCGATCGTGGTGACCGAAGCCGGCTGGACTACGGCGTCCAACGGCCGTGGCATTCCGCCGGGCCACGCATCTGAATCACTGCAGGCGCAACACGTTGCAGACCTCATGGCCTGGGCGCGTGACAGCCAGCAGTTGGTCTTCATCTTCGAGGCTTTTGACGAACCCTGGAAGGGTTCGGCGGACCCGCTGGAGCCGGAAAAGCATTGGGGTCTTTACACCGTGGGGCGCGAGCCCAAAGGCCTGCTGCAGACTCACGCCGCACCGGGCTGAACGCCGCCACGCCGCCATCGGTTTCTGCACCCGCACCAGACTGCCAGATGCACTGGACCGCCAGCGAAATTGCCATCGGCTTGGATGGCGTCGTGGTCCACCGCTACCGCAACCCGGGCAGCGGACGGCCAGCTTGGCCCTTCAACGCACCGCAATATCTGCTGCTGACCGTCGCCATCGGCGGCAGCCTGGGAGGTGTGGTGGACGATGGCATCTTCCCCGGTGACGATGGAAATCGACCACGTGCGGGTCTGGCAGGCACCGTAGCGCAGGTGCCTCAGGGCAGGCGCAGCCTGCACGCTCAGCAGGCTGCGCCGCCCTCACACCCGTTCAACGATGATCGCGATGCCCTGGCCCACGCCGATGCACATCGTGCACAGCGCATAACGTCCACCCAGCGTGTGCAACTGGTTCACGGCCGTGGTGACGAGCCGTGCGCCGCTGGCGCCCAGCGGGTGGCCCAGTGCAATCGCGCCGCCCCAGGCGTTGACACGTGGGTCGTCGTCTTGCAGGCCCAGATCGCGCAGCACGGCCAGGCCCTGGGCGGCAAAGGCTTCGTTGAGTTCGATGACGTCCATGTGCGCGAGTGACAGGCCCGTCAGTTCCAGCACCTTGCGCGTCGCCGGCGCGGGGCCGAAACCCATGATGCGTGGCGCCAGGCCGGCTGTCGCCATGCCGACCACACGGGCACGCGGCGTCAGGCCGTGGCGGATGGCCGCCGTTTCGCTGGCCAGCAGCAGCGCGCAAGCACCGTCGTTCACACCGCTGGCGTTGCCGGCGGTGACGCTGCCGTCGGGGCGCACCACGCCTTTGAGTTTGGCCAACGCGTCCAGGCTGGTTTCGCGCGGGTGTTCGTCGGTGTCGACCACGAGCGCGTCGCCCTTTTTCTGCGCGATGCGCACCGGTGTGATCTCGGCTGCCAGGTGGCCGGCTTGCTGCGCCTTGACAGCGTTCAACTGCGAACGCAGTGCCATCTTGTCCTGCGCCTCTCGTTCGACCTTGAAGTCGGTGGCGACGTTCTCGGCCGTCTCTGGCATCGAGTCCACGCCGTACAGCTCTTTCATGCGCTTGTTGACGAAGCGCCAGCCGATGGTCGTGTCGTAGACCGCGTTGTTGCGGCTGAAGGCGGTTTCGGCCTTGGGCATCACAAAAGGCGCACGGCTCATGCTTTCCACGCCGCCGGCGATCATCATTTGTGCCTCACCGGCCTTGATGGCGCGCGCTGCGGTGCCTACCGCGTCCATGCCGCTGCCACACAGGCGGTTGATCGTGGCGCCGGGCACGTCCTGCGGCAGGCCGGCCAGCAGCGCGGCCATGCGCGCGACGTTGCGGTTGTCTTCACCGGCCTGGTTGGCGCAGCCGTAGATGACGTCGGTGATGGCCGCCCAATCAACTTTTGCGTTGCGCGCCATCAGCGCCGCGATGGGCACGGCGCCGAGGTCGTCGGTGCGAACCGACGACAGCGCGCCACCATAGCGGCCGAAGGGCGTGCGGATGGCGTCGCAGATGAAGGCGTGGGTCATGGTGTTTCCTTGACAGTGATACTGCGGCGGCGAAGCCAGGGGCTGACACGGTAGCGTTCGCCGCGGTAGTGGTGGTCCAGCGTGTCGATGAGGCTTGCGACTTCGCTCTCATTCCAGCCGGCCAGCCATTCAAAGGGGCCTGCAGGATAGTTGACACCCAGCTTCATCGCCGCGTCGGCGCCTTCTGGTGTACAGACACCTTGCAGCACGGCGTCTGCTGCTTCGTTGATCAGCATGGCCACGGCGCGCGCAACGACCAAGCCCGGTGTGTCGGCCACCGGCAGCGGTGCGAATCCCAGTGCGGCCAGCCAGGCCGCGCTCTGCGTGCGCCAAGTGCCGCTGGCGCTGTGCGCCACGGCGTAAGCCAGTGCAGTGCCGGGGGCGCTGGGCAGTACGACGGGGCGGTCGAAAACGGCCACGTCGGCCACGCGCACTTCGGCCGCCAGTTCGGCCGCCGTGCGGCCCGTCGTCATCACCAGGCGCGCGCCGCCGATCACCAAGCCGGTCCAGCCGGTGTTGCGCAGTCGGGCCGGGCCCCAGCCTTGCGGCGCGAGCGCTGCGGTCGCGGCTTGCTCCAGGTGGTCAGCTACTTTGTTGTCACCATGCACGGTGACCTCGCGCGCCGTATGCGGGGCGTCCAGTAGCGCCACCGGCAGGGCAGCCGCGTTGTCGGGGTAGCGGTAAAAGCCACGCCCGCTCTTGCGGCCCAGCAGGCCGCCGTCGACCATCTCACGCTGCACCAAACTTGGCTGGTAGCGCTTGTCG
>JAYSYB010000421.1:0-4320 GCA_043716775.1 Rubrivivax sp. | reverse complement strand
CGTAATTTTTGAAGCGCGTCTTGATGATTCGGGTGCGCTCAAAAAGATAAGCGTATTCCTCGGCGCGCAGGTCCTTGAACTGCAGGTAATGTTTCATCAGGCTCGGGCCGGGCTTCATGTCGGGCTGGATGGAGGGACGGCGGTTTCATCCAAGAAGGCCCTCACTAGCGGGCACAGGATGTCCGCAATCTGCCGCGCTTCGTCCGCGCTCAGGATCAGCGGCGGTACCAAGCGGATGACGCTGTCTGCCGTCACGCTGAGCATCAGGCCGGCGCTGGCGGCACGGCCCAGCAACACGCCGCAGGGGCGATCCAGCTCGATGCCGATCATCAGCCCCGCGCCGCGGATTTCTTTCACGCCGGCCAGGCCCGAAAGGCCACTCTCCAGCGCTCCGCGCAAGACAGCGCCCACGGTGGCCGCGTTGGCCATCAGGCCGTCTTCTTCCATGATGCGCAGCGTTTCCACACCGGCGCGCATCGCCAGCGGGTTGCCGCCGAAGGTGGTGCCGTGGTTGCCCGGCCCCAGCACGTTGACTGCCTTGGGGCCGACGACGATGGCGCCGATGGGCACGCCCGAACCCAGGCCCTTGGCCAGCGGCATCACGTCAGGCAGGATGCCGGCCCACTGGTGCGCAAACCACTTGCCGGTGCGGCCGATGCCGCACTGCACCTCGTCCAGCATCAAGAGCCAGCCTCGCTGGTCGCACAGCTTGCGCAGGCCCTGCAGATAGTCCCAGCGCGAGGCATTGATGCCACCTTCGCCCTGGATGGTTTCCAGGAACACCGCCACCACGCTCGGGTTGCTGCGCGCCACGTCCTCCAGCGCCGCCAGGTTGTTCAACGGCACGCGTACAAAACCTGGCACCAGCGGGCCGAAGCCTGCCTGCACCTTCGGGTTGCCGGTGGCCGACAGTGTGGCGATCGAGCGGCCATGGAAAGCCTTCTCGTAGACGATGATTTCCGGGCGCTCAATGCCCTTGTCGTGGCCGTACTTGCGCGCGATCTTCAGCGCGCCCTCATTGGCCTCTAGGCCCGAATTGCAAAAGAACGCAGCCGACAAGCCCGAGATCTCGCACAACTTCGCGGCCAGTTGCTCCTGCAGCGGCACTTCGTAGTAGTTGGAGCTGTGGATCATCTTACTGATCTGGTCCTGCAGCGCCGGCACCAGTTTGGGGTGCGCATGGCCCAGCGTGTTGACGGCAATGCCGCCCAGCCCGTCCAGATATTTGCGGCCCTCGGTGTCCCACAGCCAGCAGCCTCGGCCATGCGACAACGCGATCGGCAGACGGCCATAAGTGTTCATCACGTGGGGCATCGGGCGCTGTTGCGCTTGCGGTTGCGCTTGCATGACGGCGGGCTCAGGAGCGTTCATGGCGGGCTTTCCTTGTGGCGCACAAAAACCGGCCAACGACGCATTGGTCACGGTCCGGCGGAGCGCAATTCTAAAGGCCGCTACAGAGGCGACCGGGTCTGCCGAAAGTACGGTCAGCGCACTCATCCGGGCAAGAACCATGCATGCTGCAGCGCAGCACAATCAAGGCACAATCCGACCCGTGCAATCGGGGCTTGGCCTGCTGAGGCCATCGGGGTTCCAACCGTCGGGCAGCGCCCTCCTGCCGCCAGCGATGACCACCCTCAAGCCCCGCCATTTCTACATTCACGGCCTCACGCTCGAAGGCAGCACCTTCAGGCCCAGTGACTGGGCGGAGCGGCTTGCCGGCGCCATGTCCAGCTTCCGGCCCGGCGGCAGCAGCGGCATCGGCGCATTCATCGGCTATTCCCCGTACTGCGTGCCGCAGGTGGTTGATGGGGTGAAGTGCGTGCTGGTGAGTGAAGCGCTCAAGGGCATCGAGCCGATGGCCTGGGACTTCGTCATGAACTTCGCGCGCGACAACCTGCTGCAGGTGGCTGAGGTCTGTGCGTTGCCAGACGTGGTGCCGGCGCGGAAGCAGTAGGGTGCCGTGGACCCAAAGAAAAAGGGCTCGCAAAGCGAGCCTTTTTCAATGTGCGGTGAGCGAAATCAGGCGGCCAGCGCCAGCGCCAGCGCCTTGACCTTGGCGGACAGGCGGCTCTTCAGGCGCGCGGCCTTGTTCTTGTGGAAGATGCCCTTGTCGGCAACCGAATCGATGACGCTTTGGGCGTTCTTGAAGACTTCGGTAGCCTTGGCCTTGTCGCCGCCAGTAACCGCCTTCTGGACGTTCTTGACAACGGTACGGAAGCGCGAGCGCAGCGCCGTGTTGGTGGCGTTCAGAGCCACGTCCTGGCGGGCGCGCTTGAGGCCCGAGGCGAGGCGAACGGTTTTCTTCTTGGCTTTGGACGAGGTGGCCATGCGTGTACGGGCTTTCCGAGGCGGTTGAGACTGAAGTCTTGAGACTGAGCTGAAGACTCGACTTGAAACTGAAAGATAAAGCGCAAATGCTTAACCCGCTGACTATAGCACGGCGGCTTGTGGCAAGCCCAGGGCGAAAAGGGCGCCGCCTATAATTGCAGCTTTCGACTTGCTGACCCGTGTTCCCTCGGCTTCGGCCTCATCCCCGGCCCTGCCACTGCCTGCGTATCCGTGAACCTGCTCAAGGCCGCTTCGACCGTTTCGCTGTTGACCCTCATCTCCAGGGTCACGGGCCTGGCCCGTGAGCAACTGATCGCTGCCGCTTTCGGCGCCAGCGCCGCGACCGACGCTTTCAACGTCGCCTTTCGCATTCCTAATCTGTTCAGGCGTCTATTTGCAGAAGGCGCCTTCTCGCAGGCGTTTGTCCCGTTGCTGGCCGCTACGCGCGCGCGCGACGGCGATGCGGCTACGCACAGCCTGATCGACGCCGTGGCCACCGTGTTGACGTGGGTCCTGCTGGCCACCTGCATTGTCGGCGTGGCTGCAGCGCCGGTGCTGGTGTGGGCGATGGGTTCGGGGCTGCAGCAGATGGACACGGCGGTCGTCATGGCGCGCTGGATGTTCCCCTACATCGGCTTCATGTCGCTGGTGGCGTTGGGTGCAGGCGTGCTCAACACCTACCGGCGCTTCGCCGTGCCGGCGCTGACGCCCGTGCTGCTGAACCTGTGTGTGATTGGCGCGGCGTGGTGTGGCGCGCCGGCCCTGGCCGCACGTGGCATCGAGCCGATCTACGCGTTGGCGGTGGGCGTCATGGTCGGCGGCGTGCTTCAGATGGGCGCGATGCTGTTGGCACTGCAGCGGTTGAGCTTCCTGCCACGCATCGGCTGGTGGCCTTCTGCCATCGCGTCGGCCTGGCACCACCCAGGTGTTCACCAGGTGCTGCGGCAAATGGCGCCGGCCGTGCTGGGTGTGTCGGTGGCGCAGATCTCTCTGCTCATCAACACCCAGATTGCGTCGCACGTGGCGGTGGGTGCGGTGTCGTGGCTGACCTATGCCGACCGCTTGATGGAATTCCCCACCGCCTTGCTGGGTGTGGCGCTTGGGGTCGTGCTGCTGCCGCAGTTGTCGGCGGCCCAGACCCGGCAGGACGCAGCCGACTTCTCCGGCATGCTGGACTGGGGCCTGCGCCTGGTGGTGTTGCTGGCGCTGCCCTGCGCGCTGGCGTTGTTGATATTTCCTCACGGACTGGTGACAGTGCTGTACCACTACGGCGCCTTCCGCGCCGAGGACGTGGCGATGACGGTGTTGGCCCTGCAGGGCTATGGCGTCGGTCTGTTGGGGCTGGTGGCCATCAAGGTGCTGGCGCCTGCCTTCTACGCCCGGCAGGACGTGCGCACGCCGGTCAAGATCGCCATTGGCGTGTTGCTGGCGACACAGGCGATGAACGTGGTGCTGGTGCCGTGGCTGGGACACGCCGGGCTGGCGTTGTCGATCGGCCTGGGGGCGCTGGTGAATGCGGCGCTGCTGCTGAGTGGCCTGATGCGCCGCGGCGTCTTCAATCCGCAACCCGGGTGGCTTGCCTTTGCAGTCCGCGTGGGCGTGGCCAACCTGGCGCTGGGCCTGACGTTGGCATGGGCCGCGCAATCCATCGACTGGATCGGTCTGCAGGCGCACTGGGCGCAACGCGCCGCTGCGTTGGCCGCAGTGCTGGGCGGTGTGGCGCTGCTCTACTTCGCGGTGCTGGTGGCCTGCGGCCTGCGGCCGCAGCAATTCATGCGGCGCAGCTGACCTACACTTTAGCGAATGGCCGGACACCTGCACTTTGACGCATTGAGCGCGCTGGACTATTTTGCCGCGCTTGTGGCTGAGGACACAGGTTTTCCGCTGCTGGAAGCGGCAGTGGCCATCGCGCAGGACGACGACCCGGGCCTGGACGTGCAAGGCGTGCTGGCCCGCGTGGACGAATTGGCGCACCGGCTCAAAAGCCGCATC
>JAYSYB010000043.1:0-2466 GCA_043716775.1 Rubrivivax sp. | reverse complement strand
TGCTGCCGACCTACGTGACCGGTCCCTCATCGCACGGCTGGTGGGCCGCGGTGCTGCTGGACATCGTCCTCGGGATGATCTTCCTGATGGCGATGTTTGCCTACCTGTACCTGTTCGGCGCCCATCCCGACTGGTGGCGCGTCGGCGCGCCGCGCGGCGCCCTGGTTCCCGGCCTGTTGCTCCTGGGCGCGTCGGCGGGCCTCGCCTATGCTGCCCGGCCGTTGATGGCGCGGCTGAAGCGCGGCAGCGGGGCCAGCGCCGCGATGATGACGCTGAGCATGCTGTGCCTGGTCGCTGCGCTGGCGGTGGACGGCCTCGACTGGTGGAACGCCGGGCTGCGCGGGGATGCCAGCGGGCAGGGCGCCACCATCTACGCCATGTTGGCCTGGCACGGCACCATCGTGTTGGCGGTCGTGCTGTCGGCCATCTACTACGTGGCACGCTGGATGCGCGGTCTGGCTCCGCGCCCAGCCAACAAGACGTTGGAGGCGCTGCGCATCCTGTTCATGTACGCCGCGCTTGAGGGCGCTGCCGCCTTGCTGCTGCCGCGCTTGGTGCCGTGGGGTGGCATGTGACGGCGCTGAAGCAGCCGAGCTTGCGGCCGAACGTCACGGCTTTCGTGATCTGGTTCCTGCACTTCATGGTGATCTGGGCGGCGGGCGAGATCTGGCCGCACCAGTGGACCGCCAACGCTTTGGCGTGGGGGGTCACTGCAATCGCGCTGCTGGCCGTGGGCGTGCACTGCGTGCGACTGAAGGCCCAACACGCCGATGGCGAGCTGCCGGACTGGAACTACCGCTTCGCGCGGGGCGCTATCGCCATTGCCACGGCGGCGGTGGTGTTCAGCGCACTGCCTTCGGTCGTTTTTCTGCCTCGAGCGGAAAGCTTGGGCTCAGGGGGAATGGCAAACGCTGCATCGTCAACAGGCACGTTGACGGCACGGCTCGTTCAGCGAACCAACATCGCTCCGTGGGCTGGCTGCCTGCAGGTGCCCGCCTTGTGGTGTGCCCACCTGCTCGTCGCCAACGGCAAGGCGTGGGCAGGCCAGCTGCCAGAAAATTGCCCATCGCCAGCGGCGGGTTCTGGCCGACAGTGCGAGGCTGACCTATCGTGAAGCGGACACTGCCCACGCAGGTAGGTGCCTGGGTTTCAGGCGCACCACACTAGGGGCGCAGCCGCAGCGCCCGTTCCTGATCGGGCAGGCAGCATTCGCAGGACCAGGCCCGGTTTGCATCGCGCGGCGCCGGGGTGGCAAGGCCGGTGAACAAGCCTTTCGTCGGTCGCTCCGCCGAGCCTCCGCGCAACAGCGGCGCCACTGCCGCCAACGCGTGCTGCACCCGGGCTTCGCCCGCGCCGCTGACCACGGCGTAGTCGATGCCGTGCGTCTGCATCAGTTCGCGCAGCGCGTTGTCCACCGGCACCTGAACCTGCGGTCCTTCGCGCTGCAGCCCATCGGCGACCCACGGCAGGTCGATGGCGGTCAGCAGCGTGGCGGCCATGCGGCGGCGGTGCAGCGTGGCGGCGCGTTCGTCCAGGCTGCGGTCGTTGAAAACAACGCGGCTGTAGACAGCGGTCATCAGCGCGGTGGTGTCGCAGACCACGATGTCATGCATGGCTGCAGCAGCGTCGATGCGTTCGTGCTGCGCGCGCAAGATGCTGGCCTGCTCATGGATGAGCGGCGTGCGGCCGCTGCGTTCGCACCATTCGCGCAACTGCTCGGGCACCCAGGCCACGCGGCGGCCGGTATCTGCCGCCAGGCGTGTCGCAAGGGCAGCAGCCAGCGTCGTCTTGCCGGTGCTCTCGGCGCCGACGATGGCGATGGTGATGGCGAGACTCAGCGCTTCAGGCATGGCCTCACCTTCAGCCGCGATCCGTCGCTTTGCGCTGCCAAGCCCGCCAGCCCACGACAGACAGCACCGCAAACACACCGTACAACACGACAGTCAGCCACAAGCCCTTGTACGCAAAGAGCGCCACGCTGACGATGTTGACGGCCAGCCAGACGGGCCAGTTGTCCACAAACTTGCGGCCCAGCAGGATCTGGCCTGTGACGCTGGCGGCGGTGGGCAGTGCGTCCAGAAAGGGCACGTCGCTGTCGGTGCCGTGTTTGAGCAGCAGGCCCAGCAGCGGCCATGCGGCCAGCGTGGCCGCCGCCGCCCACAGCCGCTGGTGCGGCAGCAGGTGCCGCACCGGCAAAGGCACACCCGTGTCGGTGGCGCCGCGCAGCCATTGCCACCAGCCCCACAGCGCCAGCGCCACGAAGACCCCTTGCAGCGACGCTTCACCGTACAGCTTGCTGTCCGCGAACAGCAGCGCGTACAGCAGCGAACTGATGATGGCCAGCGGCCAGCCGACCGGGTTGACCCGCAGGTTGGCCCACACCATCAGAAGCGCCAGCACAAAGGCCGCGATCTCCAGCGCCGTCACCGGCGAGCCAAACAGCGTGAAGGCAGGCAACAGGGCAGG
>JAYSYB010000420.1:0-4324 GCA_043716775.1 Rubrivivax sp. | reverse complement strand
TTCTCGGCGTCGGCCTGGCTGGCTGTGCTGCCCACCCCATGGCCGGCCTGCGGGTCCAGCCGCAGCAGGGCCGGGCGACCGCTGCTGCTGGCGGCCTGCAACCGTGCCGCAGTCTTGGCACTGTTCCACACGTCCACGCGCGGGTCGTTCATGCCGTGCACCAGCAGCACGCCGGGGTAGGCGGTGCCGTCCTTGATCTGGTGGTAGGTGCTCATCTCCAGCAGCGCCTGGAATTCGGACGGGTCCTTCACGGTGCCGAACTCAGACACGTTGGTGATGCCGTTGGCGCTGTCCTCGCTGCGCACCGCGTCAAGCATGCCCACCTCATAGACTGCGGCTGCAAAGAGTTCGGGTGCTGCGGTGGTGGCGCGGCCAACGAAGATGCCACCCGCGCTGCCGCCCATGGCCGTCATCGTCTTCGGCGATCCGTAGCCCTGCGCGACGAGCCAGCGCGCTGCGGCCACGCCGTCGAGCCATGTGTTGCGTTTGGTCTGTTTGAAGCCGGCGCGGTGCCAGGCCTCGCCATGCACACCGCTGCCACGCGCGTTGACCAGCGCCACCACGCCGCCGCGTTCCATCCACGCGATGTTGCTTGGCCTGAAGCCCGCACTGATCGTGAAGCCGTAAGCAGCATAACCAATCAACAGCACGGGGTTGCCGCCGTCCAGCGCCAGGCCTTCACGGTGCAGCACCGTCATCGGCACCTTGACGCCATCGTGGCTGGAGAATTCGACTTCGGTCACGCGCAACGGGGGCACCTTGACGGTTGGTTCCACGCCGCGCAGCGACAACGCCTCGGCCTTGTCGCCCTGCAGGCGCAAGAAACGGCTGGGCGCGGTCCAGCTGGAGAAGGTCACGATGACGTCGTCATGGTCTGCAGCCGGTGCCCCAGAAGCCCAGGCTGTACCCGCGGCGGGCAGCGCCACGGGCTGGCCGACAAGGTCACCCGCCGCATGCCGGCGCGGCTGCACCAGGGTGCCCACGCGGTGGCCCACCAGCACACCGCTGCGCGTGGGCAGCATCCATTCGAGCATACCGGCCGTGGGCTCGGCCACCACCTCACGCGCGGTCTTCAGCGTGCCGCGCTGCAGGTCCACCGCCACCACCTTGCTGCGCGGCGCGCCCGCGCGCGACAGCACGAAGAGGCGGTCCCGCTGCAGCGCCACGGCCTGCATCTTGTCGGCCGGTTCGCCAATGGCGCGCCAGGCGATGCCGGGGCGGCCCAGCTGCGCCACCGGGGCGACAAAGAGCTTGCCCTCGGGCACCGTGGTGTCGGTGGTGCGCGCCACCACCCAGCGGCTGCCGGGCGCGGTGATGAGCTCGGCCACGTCCAGCCGCTCCAGGCCCAGCTTGGGCGTGTCGCTGCGGCCGAACACCGCCACCGGTTTGCCCGATGACTGGGCCGCCGAAGCCAGCCGCAGCAGGAACACGCGGCTGTCCATGTAGTACTCGGTTTGGGCGTCGCCCGGCGCCATTTCCTTGAGCTGGTTGAACAGCAGGCCGTGGCTGTCGGGCAGCCAGTGCACGGCCGACAGCACACGCGGCACCGGCTTGCCGACGGACTTGCCGCTGACCAGGTCCAGCACGAAGAGCGACGCCTGTTCCGACCCACCGGCCGACATGCCGTAGGCCACGTAACGCCCGTCCCACGAGGGTGAGAAGTGGTTGATAGCGTGCGGCACCTGGGTGCGCTCGGTCTCCACCTTCGGGTCCACCAGCACACGCTCAGGCCCGTGCAGTCCCTGGCGCATGACCAGCTTGAACTGGTTCTCTCCCACCGCGCGCTTGAGGTAGTAGATGCGGTCGCCGCCCAGGCGCATGACACTGCGCAGGCTGTCGCCGCCGCTGCGCCGCAATTCACTCAGGCGGGCTTCGATGTCCGCGCGCTGGTCGATGCGGTCCAGCAGCGCGCGCGTCGCTTCGCCCTGCGCCAGCATCCAGGCCTGCGCACGCGGTGACTTCACGTCTTCCATCCAGCGGTAGGGGTCGTGCACGGTGGTGCCGTGATAGACGGTCGGCACATCCTGCACCTCGGCCACCGGTGGCGCGGCTTGCGCTGAAAAAAACGCCGCAAGACTCAAACCCAGCACGGTAGACAACGACAGCTTCATCACCACCCCCTCAATCGCTTTCGACCCATTCAATCTGCGCGCCCAGCTTGCGGATGTTTTCGGCAAAGTGCGGGTGCGCGCGCCGCACCGGCGTGGCGTTCTTGATCACCGACTTGCCCGGGATGCTGGCCGCCAACATCAGCAGCGCAATCGCCACGCGGATGATGTAGGGGCTTTCCACTTCCGCTGGCGCCAGCGGCTTGCCGCCGAAGATGATGATGCGGTGCGGGTCGGCCATGAAGGCCTGGGCACCGAACTTGCCCAGTTCACTGGTCCAACCCATCGCGCCTTCATAGACCTTATTCCAGAACATCGCGCTGCCCTCGGCGCGCACGCCGAGCGCCACGAAGATCGGCAGCAAGTCCACCGGCAGGTAAGGCCAGGGCGCGGCTTCGATCTTCTGCAGGATGTTTTGCGTGAATGGCTGCTTGACGCGCAACGGGCCATCGACAACCGTATGGCTCCAGCCGCCTTCGTGCACCACCTGCACGCCAAACTTGGCGAAGGTGCGGTCGATCAGCGGAAACTGTTCGGGCGCAGAATTCTTCACCGTGATGCACCCGCCGGTGATGGCACCCAGCGCCATGAAGGTGACGGCTTCGTGGAAGTCTTCGGCAAAGGTGAATTCACCGCCGCTCAAAGCGCGCACACCGTGCACCGTGAGTCGGCTGGTGCCGATGCCTTCGATCTGCGCGCCCAGCATCGTCATGAAGGTGCAGAACTCCTGCACGTGCGGCTCGCTCGCCGCGTTCATGAGCGTGCTGGTGCCGTGGGCCAAGGCGGCGCAGAGGACGAAGTTTTCGGTGGTGGTGACGCTGGCGTAATCCAGCCAGTGGTGGTTGGCCATCAGGCCCGATTCGGTGCGCATGATCAGCGCTTCACGGGTGCGTTCCACGGTGCTGCCGAAACGCTCCATCACCTCGACGTGCGGGTCGATCTCGCGCACGCCCAGGGTGCAGCCCTGCACGTCGTTTTCAATCCGCGCCACGCCAAAGCGCGCCAGCAGCGGCGGCACCAGCATGATCGAACTGCGCATCTCTTCAGGCAGGTGGTGGCTCTGCGGATCGAAGGTGGTGTTCTTGTGGTGCACCTCCAGCACGCCGGTGGCGTAGTCGACGCTGACATCGCTGCCCAGCATGCGGTAGATGTCCAGGATCTTGCGCACGTCGGTGATTTCCGGAATTCCCAGCAGGCGCACCGGTTCACGCGTCAAGAGCGTGGCGCACAGGATCGGCAGCACGGCGTTCTTGTTGGCTGAAGGGATGATGCGGCCGCTGAGCGGCGCGCCGCCGTGCACGATAAGGTTGGCCATGAAGGGGCTTTGGTTCCTGAGGTGTCAGACGGGGATTTCAGACGGGGATTTCAGACGGGGACTTCCGACGTGCACTTCAGACCTGCACTTCAGCCGCGGATTGTCACTGTGCCGGATCGCGCAGCCGCTTTCGAATGTCGTCGATGGCAGACAGCAGATCCGGCTCCAGCACGGTGCCCCACGCCGCCAGGTTTTCGTCCAACTGAGCCACGCTCGTCACGCCAATGATCGTGCTGGCCACGCGCCAGCTGCCGTAGCAGAACGCCAGCGCCATCTGCGTCGGCGTCAGGCCGTGCTGGCGCGCCAGGGCGTTGTATTCGCGCGCAGCGGCCAGCGTTTCCGGGCGCCCCCAGCGCTGCGTGCGCATGGCCGCAAAGCGTGCGATGCGGCCCAGCTGCGGCTGCGCGTCGTCAAAGCCGGGCTCGTCGTACTTGCCGGTCAAAGTGCCAAAGGCCAGCGGCGAATACGCCAGCAGGCCCACGCCCGTGCGGTACAGCGTCTCGTCCAGCGCGTTGTCCAGGCTGCGGTTGACCAGTGCGTAGGGGTTCTGCACGCTGACGATGCGCGGCAGGCCGTGTTTTTCGGCCAGGCGAACAAACTCGGTCACGCCCCAGGGTGTTTCGTTGCTCAGGCCAATGTGGCGCACCTTGCCGGCCTTTACCAAGCCGGCCAGCGCTTCCAGTTGCGACTGGATCGACGCGTATTCCTTGTCCTTTGTCGGGTCGAAATACTGCGCTCCGAACCACGGCCCGTTGCGGTTGGGCCAGTGAATCTGGTAGAGGTCGATGACGTCCGTCTGCAGGCGCTTCAAGCTGTCGTCACAGGCCTGCACGATCTCGGCCGGCAGCAGGTCGGCGCTGCCGTGGCGCACCCAGTCCATGTTGCGCGACGGCCCCGCCAC
>JAYSYB010000419.1:0-4334 GCA_043716775.1 Rubrivivax sp. | reverse complement strand
GATCACCTTCAGGCCCAGGTCTTCGCAGATGCTGAAGACGGTGTTGCGCGTGATGCCGTTGAGCGCGCCGGCCGACAGGTCGGGCGTGTAGACCACGCCCTTCTTGATCACGAACAGGTTCTCGCCCGCGCCTTCGCTGACGAAGCCGGACGCATCGAGCAGCATGGCCTCGTCGTAGCCTTCGTCGGTGGCTTCCATGTTGGCCAGGATGCTGTTGGTGTAATTGCTGACGGCCTTGGCCTGCGTCATCGTGATGTTGACGTGGTGCCGCGTGTAGCTGCTGGTCTTGACGCGGATGCCGCGCTTGAGACCCTCTTCCCCCAGGTAGGCGCCCCAGGCCCAGGCCGCCACCATCAGGTGGATGGTGTTGCCACGCGGGCTGACGCCCAGCTTCTGGTCGCCGATCCACGTCAGTGGGCGCAGATAGCAGCTTTCCAACTTGTTTTCACGCACCACCTGGCACTGCGCGGCGGCCACTTGCTCGTGCGTGAAGGGAATCTTCATGCGCAGGATCTTGGCGCTGTTGAAGAGCCGTTCGGTGTGTTCCTGCAACCTGAAGATGGCCGTGCCCTTGGCCGTCTTGTAGGCGCGCACGCCTTCAAAGGCGCCGCAGCCGTAGTGCAGGGTGTGGCTCAGGACGTGGATCTTGGCGTCGCGCCATTCGACCAGTTGGCCGTCCATCCAGATCTTGCCGTCGCGGTCGGACATCGACATGGGAATTCCAGTTCGAAAGTGAGGTTGTGGGTTCAGGGGCGGGAGTTTACGACCGCCCTGGTCAGCCCCTCACGCGCGGGGGTCCGATGCTGCTGGCGCATGCAGTCTGTTCCAAACCCTGCCAGGCCCTTGTTCCCGCAAGGCCGCAAGCCAACTGCATTGAAGGACGCCGATGAGGCACTTCCGCACCGCTGTATCGCCTTGGCTGCCGCCGCCGTGGTGCTGCCCGCACTGGCAGAAAACTGTGCCGACACCGGCTTCGTCGCGCTGGCCGCCACCGACTGCCGAGGCGCCTTTGTCGGCAGCCTGACTGGCAACCCGACCGACAGCGTGGCACTGGCCGCGGCGCGGGGCGGGACCTGGCGCTTCGCGGGCAAAAGCGACGACAGCGGCAGCGGGCCTTTCAGTTCAAACCCGCAGACTGCCTTTGGCGGTGTGCTCGTCTTCGACACCCCCATCAGCGGCGACTTCGTCGTCGGCCTGGTTGCCGGCAACCAGTTCAGCTACTACCGCTTTCCAGCCACCGGTGCCGTGGCATCGCTCACTTTCGACACCACCGAAGGCGTGGCCACCACCATTCAGGGCAAGCCGCTGGCGCTGTCGCATGCCGCGCTCTATGTGTCGGGCGTGCCGGAAGCCAGCGCTTTCGCGATGATGCTGGCAGGGCTGCTGTCCGTGTGCGCGCTGGCTGCGCGCCGGCGGGTCTGATCACTGATCAGGTTTGCGCCTCACCGCGTTGAAGGCGCCAGGCGGTCAGCATGCCGTTCTTGAGTTCCACCACCACTTCGTCGCCGCCGTCATCGCGCCAGGCAAAAGTTTCAGGCTCCGATTCGTTGCCGACCCTGCGGCCCAGGCTGCCCGAAAGTTTCAGGATGTCGGGCAGGCGCAGGCCCGCGTGCAGCGATGAATGCAGCATGACCGCGCTGTCTACCGTGCCCAGCGGGCGCCTGGCAGCCTGCTTCATCGTGCGCACGGCACGGCTGAACTGCATCAGCAACCAGAACACGATGACCGTGAACGCCAGCAGCACACCGGGCCAGCCGTAACCCACGTAGCCCGCCACCACCGCCAGCGCGGCCAGTGCCCAGCCCATGGTGGCGTTCAAGGAGGCGCCCAATGCATGTCGCAAAATCGCATCGATGAACCGTTTGCAGACATGGGTGATCAACCTCGACCGGGCACCTGAAAGATTGGCTCGCATTGGCGCCCAGTTGCAGCGCCTGAAGCTGCCGTTCACACGCCTGGCCGCCGTGGACGCGCGTGCGCTGACCGCTGAACAAACCGCCTTGCTGGACGAAGCCGCCTACCGCCGCAAACACGGCATGACACCGGTGCTGGGCGAGTTGGGATGTTACCTGTCGCATGTGCAGGCCATGCACACCTTCCTGGCCAGCAGCGCCGACTTCGCGCTGATCCTGGAAGACGACGCGCTGCTGCACGACAGCCTGCCCGCGGTCTTGCAGGGCCTGATGAACCTGGCCGGCCGGTGGGACGTGGCCAAGCTGTCCGCCGTGCACTCGGGCACGCCGGTGGCCTACGCGGATGTGGCGCCGGGGCACCAGCTGGCGGTGATGCTGAGCCGCTGCACGGGCTCCAGCGCCTACATCCTGAACCGGCGGGCGGCGCAGGCGTATGCGCAAGGCCTGTTGCCGATGAGCCTGCCCTATGACCACGTGTTCGACCAGGGCTGGCGCTTCCGCCTCAAGTTTCGGCTGGTCACCCCTACACCGTGCGGGCATGACGAAGAGATCGCCTCCACCATCGTGTCGCCGCCGGGTCTGACCCGCAAGTTCCACTGGACCAAACGGCTGCCAGCCTATGCCTACCGGCTGGGCAATGAATGGCGGCGGCTGGTCTATGGCCTGACGCAGTGCGTGCGCGAAAGGCGCCACCCCGCCTGAAGGATCTGCGACGGCTGTTCGCGGACTGCCCGCCGGTCGCTCGTTGGTCGCTCGCCGGTCGCTCGCCGGCGGCGAGCCTTTGCCCGCACCAGCTGCCGTCATTAAGGTTTGGCGAATGCCTGGCGAAGCGCAGGCATCACGGCTTCGGCGGCACGTTCACCCGCTGCAATCAGCCATTCGCGATCAGACAGCACCAAATTCCTGGCCGGTGCGATGTCCGGTCTCACCAGCAGATCGGCCTTCGTCCGTTCTGCAATCAGGTGGCGCCAAGTCGAGATCGTCACGGCCTGGAACAGCACCGACACCGGGTTTTTCAGCGACGCATGCTGCGGCGGGTAAACCACGTCAATGGCAACCACCACTTGCGCTCCCAGCGTGCGCGCCGCTGACACCGGCAACGGGCTGACCACCTGGCCATCGCCCAGCAGCCGCTCGCCACTGCGCACCGGTTCGTAGATGCCTGGAACGGCCGAAGAAGCGCGCAGCGCGCGGGCTGTGTCGCCGTGATTCAAGAGCACGGTGTCGCCCGTGTGCAGATCGGTCGCCACGGCAACGAAAGAATGCGGCAGTGCCTGCAACGGCACGCGGATGGCTTGACGCAGAAATGCCTCCAGGCGGTCACCGTTCGCCAAGCCGAGCCCAAAGCCACCCAGCAAGGTCTTGAGCGGGTCGATATCGATCAAGGTGGGCCAATCGATGGCCGCCGCCAGCGCCTCGATCTCGGCAACCGTTCGACCGGACGCATAGAGCGCGCCGACGATGGCGCCCGCGCTGCTGCCCACCACCAGGTCGGGACGCAGCCCTTCGCGTTCCAGCACGCGCAGCACGCCAAGATGCGCAAAGGCACGGGCGGCACCGCCGGACAGAACCAACGCGACACGCGGCACTGCAGCGCTCGCGTCGCGCGGTTCGAAGCGCGGCGCATCCCCCTGGGCAAGCTCGGGCTGCGCAAGGCCCCACGAAAGAATCGTCGACGCACAACCCGCGCTGATGGCAGACGCGGCCGCCAGCATCAGTGCGCTGGCCCAGCGACGGCACGGGTCCAAGTGGTGCAGGCTCATCCTGCACCCTGTGCAGGCTTGGTGGGCTGCCGCAGCCGGTCCTTGCGCCGCCGCATCAGCAGGTAGGCCGCAGGGATCACAAACATCGACAGCAGCGGCGCGGTGATCATCCCGCCCACCATGGGCGCGGCGATGCGCTGCATGACCTCGGACCCGGTGCCCGTGCCCCACATGATTGGCAGCAGGCCACCCAGGATCACGGCCACCGTCATCGCCTTCGGCCGCACGCGCAGCACCGCGCCTTCGCGGATGGCGTCCAGCAGATCGGCAGCGCTGGTGGTGCCGTGCTGGACGCGAAGGTCCCAGGCCTGCCGCAGGTACAGCAGCATGATCACGCCGAACTCGGCCGACACCCCGGCCAGCGCGATGAAGCCCACCGCGCCGGCCACCGAAAAGTTGTAGCTCAGCAGGTAGAGCAGCCAGATACCGCCGACCAGCGCGAAGGGCAAGGTCGCCATGATCAGCAGCGCTTCGTCAAACCGCCTGAATGTCAAATAGAGCAGCACAAAAATGATCAGCAGCGTGAACGGCACCACCACTTTCAGCTTCGCCGTCGCACGCTCCAGAAACTCGAACTGTCCGGACCATGAAATCGAATAGCCGGCGGGCAGCACGACCTTCTCCACGACAACGCGCTGCATGTCCTGCACCGCCGATT
>JAYSYB010000418.1:0-13130 GCA_043716775.1 Rubrivivax sp. | reverse complement strand
GCACCGACAGCATGTTCTTGCTGCGAACCAGGCCGCCGTAGAACAGCGCCAGGCCCGGGATGGACATCATGACGACCAGCACGGTGCATACGAGCATCCAGCTCACGTCACCCTTGTTGGGCACCGGGGCCGGTGCAGCCGAGGCGGCAGCTGCCGGTGCGGCCGCTGCAGCGGTTGCGGGTGCAGACGCGGGTGCAGCTGCTGTTGTGCTGGCTGCAGCGGGTGCCGACGCGTCGGCGGCCGGTGCGGACACCGCTGCGGGTGCCGCGGTCTGCGCCACCGCATTGCCCGCCAGGGTCAGCGATCCAAGACCCAGCGCAAGCGTGGTCGCCAGGATGGTGAGTAGTTTTTTCATGGTGTGGTGTTCTTGTGTGCGGCGAGGCTTTACAGCGCGTCCTTGCCGGTCTCGCCCGTGCGGATGCGCACGACCTGTTCCAGCGTGGTGACGAAGATCTTGCCGTCGCCGATCTTGCCGGTGCGGGCTGAACTTTCGATGGCTTCGATGACACGTTCGACGATGCTGTCGTCCACCGCCGCTTCGATCTTCACCTTGGGCAGAAAGTCAACGACGTACTCGGCGCCGCGGTACAGCTCGGTGTGGCCCTTCTGACGGCCGAAGCCCTTGACCTCGGTCACCGTGATGCCTTGAACGCCCATGCCGCTCAACGCTTCACGCACTTCATCAAGCTTGAAAGGCTTGACGATGGCAGTCACCATCTTCATGGTTGATTTCTCCTCGGGGAATCAGAAGTTGTATTTGATGCCGGCCACGACACCGGACTTGCCCAGGAACTTGCTGCTGTTGGCAGCGCCGCCGGGCACATAGAAAGACTTGTTGGCGTCGGTGCCCACGATGGCGATGCTGGGCACGATGCCGCTGAAGTCCTTGCTGAAGGTCAGCGAATAGTCGGTGTAGCTGGCGTTGCTGATGTTGACCACCTTTTGGTACCCGACGTGCGGTGCCAGCATCACGCCGCCGCCAACGTCGAAGGACGCGCTCAGGTCCACGTAGGTGCTGCCCTTGCTGTTTTTATTGGCGCTGAAGTCGTAGTTGCCGAACAGATTGGTCAGTGCGTACGACACCTTCAGCGTTGCCGGGCCAAAGGTCAGCGCGCCGTAGATTTCGGTGGTGTTGGGGTCCTTGTACGACGTGCTCCAGCTCTGCGTCTTGGCGCTGGGGTAGGCGTATTGCAGCAGGCCAACGTCGTAGCTCAGGGTGCCCTTGATGATGTCGCCCTTGTAGCCGCCGTACAGGTCAACCTCGACCTGCGCGTCGCCATAGGCGTCCTTGACCCACTTGATGGTGGACACCCAGGCGCCCAGGTACAAACCACCTGCGGTGTAGTCCAACCCGCCCTGCAGGGCGGGCTTGAAGCGGGTCTGTGAAATGCCGCGGTACCGGTAGTCGCTGACGGCCCCCACGTTGAAGGCAAGGTCGGCATGCGACACGCTGGGCAGGGCGGTCAGCGCAAGTGCGCCAACGAGACCGAGGACATGGCTTTTCATGGGGCAGGGCTCCTGGGATGGACAGACGGTTTGAACCCGGGTTTGCAGGTTCTGTGCCAAAGCACCAGAGGCCCATCCCCGGTGCAAGGCCTGGCCCTGTGCACCCGCAGGCGGCATCGTCGGGTCCGTGCATGCACTGAAAGCATGCGTTTTCAAGAAGCGCTCAGTTTTGGTGCGGTTTCAGTCGGACTGGGGACCGGCACAATGCCTGCGGGAGGACAAGACACCATGTCGCTGTCGGTGGTGATGAGCCGTGCACTGGATGGGCTGGACGCGCCCGAAGTTCATGTCGAGGTGCAGTTGGCCAACGGCCTGCCGAGCTTCACGCTCGTCGGCCTGGCAGACACCGAGGTGAAAGAGTCGCGTGAACGCGTGCGCGCTGCCCTGCAGCAGAGCGGTTTCGCCTTCCCGCACAACAAGCGCATCACGGTCAACCTGGCGCCTGCCGACCTGCCCAAGGAAAGCGGGCGCTTCGACTTGCCGATCGCGCTGGGCATCCTGGCCGCCGCCGGGCAGATTGACGCCGCGCGGCTGGCGGCCTGCGAATTTGCCGGCGAGCTCTCACTGGCCGGTGAATTGCGCCCCGTGCGCGGCGCCCTCGCGCTGGCCTTGGCGCTGCGCCGCAGCGGCACCCAGCGCACGCTGGTGCTGCCGACCGCCAGTGCACGCGCGGCCGCGCAGGTGAGTGCACTCGACGTGCGCGCAGCCGACACGCTGGTCGACGTGGTGGCTTCGCTGATCGCGGGCGATGGTGCACAGCCCTTGCCCGTGGCCCTGCCGCTGCCGCGTGAACTGCAGGCCGACGGCCTCGACCTGCGCGACGTGAAGGGCCAGTCGGCCGCCAAACGCGCGCTCGAGATTGCTGCGGCCGGTGGCCACAGCCTCTTGCTCATCGGCCCGCCGGGCACCGGCAAGTCGATGCTGGCGCAGCGCCTGCCGGGCTTGTTGCCGCCGCTCGGCGAAGAGGATGCCCTCGCCAGCGCCGCGCTGCTGGGCCTGGGCACCAGTCGCGCGGACACCATCCCCTATGGCCTGCGCCCCGTGCGCGCGCCGCACCACACCGCCAGCGCCGTGGCGCTGGTGGGCGGCGGGTCCCCCCCACGGCCCGGCGAAATCTCGCTGGCCCACGGCGGCGTGCTGTTCCTGGACGAGACGCCAGAATTCCCCCGCGCCGCGCTGGAAGCCCTGCGCGAACCGCTGGAGAGCGGCCGCATCACCATCTCACGCGCGGCGCGTCAGGCGTCCTTTCCGGCGCGCTTTCAGCTGGTGGCGGCGATGAACCCCTGCCCGTGCGGCTGGCTCGGCGCACCGGCTGGCCTGTCCAAAGCCTGCCGCTGCACGCCCGACGCCGTGGCGCGCTACCAGGGAAAACTGTCGGGGCCGCTGCTGGACCGCATCGACCTGCAGGTGGAAGTGCTGGCCTCGTCAGCCACCGAACTGATGGCCTTGCCGGACGGCGAAAGCAGCGCCACGGTCGCACTGCGCGTGGCTGCCGCCCGCCAGCGCCAGACGGACCGCCAAGGCCAGGCCAATGCGCTGCTGGAGGCAAGCCAGATCGATGCGATGTGCCAGTTGGACGACGCAGCCGCTCGCTTTGTGCGCAGCGCGGCACAGAAGTTGGGTTGGTCGGGCCGGCGGCTGCACCGCTGTCTGAAAGTGGCACGCACCATCGCCGATCTGGCCGGCAGCGACACCATCACCACCGCGCATGCGGCAGAGGCGTTGCAGTTGCAGCGGGTGCTGAGCGGCTGAGTCAACATTTCCATATCCCGCCCCAGGAGTCATTCCCTGTCTGCTGTGCTGAATGCCGTCCTGGTGCTGGCTGCGCTGGTCGCGGGGCTGGCCTGGCGGACCGTGCAGGCGTCCAGACGCGCTGACTTCATCCGCAGTGTTGTGCTGCCCCCATGGACTCTCGACAAGTTGCGCGCTACACATTCGCAGCTGCCATTGAAAGGTCGCCAGCTCGTGGCGCAGGCGCTGCGGCAGTTCTTCCTTGCCTACCTCAAGAGCGGGGGCCGGACCGTCGCCATGCCTTCCCAGATGGCGGCGATCTTTGGCACGAAGCATCCGCCACACCCGCCACTACGAAGCCCTCTGCCAACGTGCCTTTGGCCGCTTCTTGCACCATACGCCGACCACCGCGATGGGCGGTGAGCGGCGCAGCAACGAAGGCTTGCGCCGCTGCTGGTGGCACTGCTGGCGGCACTGCTGGCGCGCCGAGCGGCAGCAGTGCCTGCACAGGCAAGTCCGGCTGACTTGCGCGGCTGGCGAAGGCCTGGCGGCGATTTCACGCCGTCAGGCTGCGCCGCCTTCAGATTGCCAGCGGGTCCACATCCACCGCCCAGCGGATCAGCCCCTTGTGCTGAGCGCGCAGACCGTGCAGCGCCGGCAACCAGTCAGCCAGCATGCGCTGCAATGCGGTGCGCGATGGCGACTCCACCAGCATCTGCATGCGTTCGACATCGGCCACCTTGGCCACGAAAGGCGGCACCGGGCGGTAGGCCGTCACGCCCGCGTAAACATGCGCCAGCGCTGACGCGGCCTGCAGGAAACTGGTGGCGGTTTCCGCCGTCCGTGCGTCGGCACGCACCAGCGCCAAAGCTGCAAAAGGCGGCAGCCCGGCAGCGCGGCGCTCGGCGAGTTGCGCGGCAGCGAAAGAGTCGTAGTCGTGGGCGCGCAGCGCCGCGTAGATGGGGTGGCGCGCATTCCAGGTCTGCACCCACATCTCGCTGCGCGCGGCCTGTTCGGCGTCGCGGCCGGCGCGGCCTGCTGCCTGCATCAGGAGCGCAAACAGGCGCTCTGGCGCGCGGAAGTCGCTGCTGAAGAGCGCGCTGTCGGGGTTGACGGCGGCCACCAGCGTGACGCGGCGGAAGTCATGCCCCTTGGCCACCATCTGCGTGCCGACGAGCACGTCCACATCGCCCGCGTGCACCGCCGAGAGCTGTTGTTCGAGCACGCCGACGCCGCGTGTGCTGTCGGCGTCGATGCGGCCAATCCTTGCCGCGGGCAACAACGTGCTGAGTTGCTCCTGCAGCTTCTCCGTGCCGCGTCCGATGGCTGCGATGTCGAGATTGCCGCAGTCCGGGCAGGCGCGTGGCACACGTTCGCTGAAGGCGCAGTGATGGCAGCGCAGTGTGCGGTCGGACTTGTGAAAGACACGCCAGGCGCTGCAGTGCGGGCAGCCGCTCTTCCAGCCGCAGGCACCGCAGTGCAGCACGGGGGCGTAGCCCCGGCGGTTCAGCAGCAAGAGGCTCTGTTCGCCGCGCGCGATGCGCTCTTCTATGGCCGCCAGCAGCGGTGGCGCCAGCACGCGTTCAACGCCTTCCACCTTTGGAAGCTGCGTCATGTCCAGCAGCCGCACCCGCGGCATGGCGCCGCCGCCAATGCGTGCGGCAAGCGGCACGCGCTGGTACTTGCCTTCCAACGCGCGCTGCCAGCTTTCGAGTGACGGCGTGGCCGAGCCCAGCACCACCGGCACGGCGCGCTGGCGGGCACGCCAGACCGCCAGGTCGCGTGCCGAATAGCGTGCGCCTTCTTGTTGTTTGAACGAAGGGTCGTGCTCTTCATCGACCACGATCAAGCCCAGGCGCGGCAGCGGCGCAAACACCGCCAGGCGCGTGCCCAGCACCAGGTCTGCCAGGCCCAGGTGCGCCAGCAGCCAGTGCCGCAGGCGCTGCGCCGGTGTCAGGCCGCTGTGCAGGCTGACCATCACATGGCCCGGAAAACGCTCGGCAAAGCGGGCTTCAAGCTGCGGTGTGAGGTTGATCTCGGGCACCAGCACCAGCGCCTGCAGGCCGCGCTGCAGCGCGCTGGCCGCTGCGTGCAGGTAAACCTCGGTCTTGCCACTGCCCGTGACACCGTGCAGAAGGATGGGCTTGTCGGCGCCTGCGATGGCAGCCAGCGCGGCTTGCTGTTCGTCGTTGAGGGTGGGCGCGGCTGCAGCAACCGCCGCAACCGCCGCAACCGCCGTCATTGCCAGGTGGGCAACAGGCGGTGGCTTCATCAGCTGCGCCACGCGCCGCTGCAGCCTCATGTTGTCCATCCTGCGCAGTTCCGGCGGCAGCACGGCCAGCGCCAGCTCGCCCACGCTGCGCTGGTAATAGGCGGCAGCAAAGTCAATCAAGCCACGCCAGTCGGCTGCCAGCGGCGGCAGGGCGTCCAGCACGGCGCCAATGGACCGCAGCTCAGTCGTCAACGGCGCGCTGCTGGCCGCTGCGTCCCACACCAGACCTGGCACATCGCGGCGGCCCAGCGGGACGCGCACCAGAGTCCCCGGGGGAAGCGGCTGCTCACTTGTGTAGTCCAGCAAGGAGCCCAAGGACGCATGCCGCGGCGCTTCAACCGCCACCGACAGCGTCAGCAACATCCCTTGACTCGTGCGATTTGCTTGGGCTGGCACAGCGCAAGCAAAACCTCAGATGAACGCTGCAAGTCCATGATCAGAAAGGGATTCTCAAATTACGCGCCAAACTGTGGATAACTATGTGTGCAACCTGCGGCCAGACGCGCCAAGTCCTTGATTTTGCGTACAACCCGAGCTGCCGCGCCTTTTGAGCGCAAGTCAAACATACAAATAAAATCAACAAGTTGCCACGAAAACAGGTGATTTTCGGCGATCACCGAACCGCCCGAGGCGCAAGTTGCGCGGCAATATGCAAACTGGGGATAAGTCAAGACCTGAGCAACCACTCTTCGCTGCTTTCAAGGGTTTGTGCCAGGCCGCGTGGGGTGCCGCGCGATGCGCGCTGAGCGTGCGCTCACCTTCGGTGCCTTGGCAGACACGCTTGACTGCGAAGGATCGCCCATCACACCGACAGTCGGTCCCTCAGCCGGCGAACCCACCGGCCCATCAGGCGCGCTGCAGCCGCGAATGACGGTGCACCGCGTCCACCAGCGCGGTCACGTGTTCAGGCGGCGTGTACTGGCTGATGCCGTGGCCCAGGTTGAAGATGTGGCCGTCCCAGCCACCGTCAGCGCGTTGCGGGCGGCCAAAGCTTTCCAGCACCGCCACCGCTTCACGCGCCACCGCGTCTGGCGGCGCAAACAGCACGTTCGGGTCAAGGTTGCCCTGCAGCGCCACGCGCTCGCCCACGCGACGGCGGGCGTCGGCCAGGTTCACGGTCCAGTCCAGGCCCACGACGTCGGCGCCGCAGCTGGCCACCTGGTCCAGCCAAGGGCCACCACCCTTGGTAAAAACAATGACCGGGATTTTCTGGCCGTCCTTTTCGCGCTGCAGGCCCTGCACGACGCACCGCGTGTAGTCCAGGCTGAAGCGCTGGAAGGCGCCGTCGGCCAAGACACCGCCCCAGCTGTCAAAGATCATCACGGCCTGCGCGCCGGCGTCGATTTGCGCGTTCAGGTACGCCGTCACGGCCTGGGCATTCACTTGCAGGATGCGGTGCATCAGGTCGGGCCGGCTGTAGAGCAGGGTCTTGACCAGGCGGTAGTCGGCAGAGCCCGCGCCTTCCACCATGTAGCAGGCCAGCGTCCAGGGGCTGCCGGAAAAGCCGATCAGCGGTACGCGGCCGTTCAGGGCGCGGCGAATCGAGGTGACAGCGTCGAAGACGTAGCGCAGCTTGTCCAGGTCGGGCGCTTGCAGTGCGGCCACCGCCGCTTCGTCGCGCACCGGACGCGCGAAGCGCGGGCCTTCGCCGGCGCCAAAGCTCAGACCCAGGCCCATGGCGTCAGGCACGGTGAGGATGTCGCTGAACAGGATGGCAGCGTCCAGCGGGTAGCGGTCCAGCGGTTGCAGCGTCACCTCGGTGGCGTACTGCACGTTGGTGGCCAGCCCCATGAAGCTGTTGCCAGCCTTCACGCGCGTGGCCTTGTATTCCGGCAAGTAGCGTCCGGCCTGACGCATCAGCCACACGGGCGTGTGGGTGGTGGGCAGGCGCAGGCAGGCGCGCAGGAAGGTGTCGTTCTGGAGGGTTGGCCACATGCGACGGGATTATGGCAACCGATATGGCGACCGTTATGGCAACGGTTACGGCGACCGTTATTGCGCCGCGTCTGGCGCAACGCGGGCTGGCAGCCCCAGGGCGAGCGCAGCCTCCTGCCCGCCAGCCTGGTGGGTCCATTGCCAGAGCTGCTCGGGCGCGATGATGCGTGTGCCCTGCGGCAGCGTCGGCAGCCCACGCACCAGGTCCACCACGCAGCGCGCCAGCTCAGCCGCCCGCAAGGGCTGGCGCGGCGGAACCATCCAGCTCAACTGACCCGAGCTTGCCGCCGGCATCCAGAAGCAGCAGCGGCAACACGGGCGCCAAGGGCAGCACTGTCGCTGGGTGTTGCGCGCCGCGAAGGGCCTGTTGCAGTGTGTCCATACCCTGGGCTGGACTTGAAGCGCCATTGTCATGCCCAACATAAGCTGCCGCGGGTACGATGCGCCCGCCTACCCTGACTTGGAGATCCGAATGACCCTTCTGCACACGCGCACCGGCTGGACCGCACGCATGGCCGCCTGGCTGACGGCTGCCACCCTGGCCCTGGGTTTGAGCGGTTGTGGCTACAACGACTTCCAGCGCCTGGACGAACAGGTCAAGGCCGGCTGGGCTGAGGTGCTCAACCAGTACCAGCGCCGCAGCGACCTGATCCCCAATATCGTGGCCACCGTCAAGGGCGAGGCCAACTTCGAGCAGGAGACCCTCACCAAGGTCATTGAAGCGCGCTCCAAGGCCACCAGCATCCAGGCCACGCCAGAACTGGTGAACAACCCCGAAGCGTTCAACAAGTTCCAGGCCGCTCAGGGTGAACTGTCCAGCGCTTTAAGCCGCTTGCTCGTCGTGACCGAGAACTACCCCAACCTGAAAGCCAACCAAGGCTTCCAGGACCTGCGCGTGCAGCTGGAAGGCACCGAAAACCGCATCACCGTGGCGCGCAATCGCTACATCAAGACGGTGCAGGACTACAACGTGCTGGCCCGCAGCTTCCCCAACAACCTGACGGCGATGGTCTTTGGCTACAGCGTCAAGCCCAACTTCACGGTGCAGAACGAAGCCCAGATCTCCACGCCACCGGCCGTGACCTTTGACAAGCCTGCGGTTGCTGCACCCAAGCCTGCGGCGGCGGCCTCCAAGTAAACACAAGCTGCAAGCACAGAAGGCTGCATTGAAGCTGTTCCGTCCGCTGCTCTTGGCCTGGGCGCTGTGCACCGCAGCGCTGGTCCAGGCGCAGGACGTTCTGCCCGTGCCGCCGCTGGCAGCGCGCGTTATCGACCAGACCGCCACGCTGACGCCCGAACAGCGTGCGGCGATCGACGCCAAGCTGGCGGCCTTCGAAGCCCAGTCGGGCCCGCAAATCGTCGTGCTGCTGGTGCCCTCTACGGCCCCAGAAGACATTGCCGCCTACGCTCAGCGCGTTGCCGAGGCCTGGAAGATCGGCCGTCGCGATGTGGGTGATGGTGTGGTGCTGGTGGTGTCCAAGGGCGACCGCAAGGTGCGCATTGAAGTCGCCAAGGCGCTGGAGGGCGCAATCCCGGACCTGGCTGCGCGCCAGATCATCGACACCGCCGTGCGCCCTGCTTTCCGCGCCGATGACTATGCCGGGGGCCTGAACGCCGCCATCGACAAGCTGGTGCTGCGCATCCAGGGCGAAGGCCTGGCGGCGCCCGCACCGCGCGACAAGGGCTTTGGCAAACAGGGCTTGGGCCTTGAAGAGCTGGGCATGTTTTTCTTTGTGGCCGTGCCAGTCCTGGGCGCCGTGCTGACTGGCCTGTTCGGCCGAAAGTTTGGCTCGGCGCTGACGGCGGGCGCGGCCGGCGGCCTGTCCTGGTGGTTCACTGCCAGCGCGCTGGTGGCAGTCGGTGCGGGGCTTGTGTCGCTGCTGGTGGTGGGCATTTTCGGCATAGGTTCGGCGCTGCAGCGCGCGGGCATGGGGTCGCGCAGGGGCGGCGGCCTGCCGCACATCGGCGGCTGGGGTGGTGGCCTTGGCGGCGGTGGCTTTGGAGGCGGGGGGGGCGGTGGCGGCTTCTCGTCCGGCGGCGGTGGCGACTTTGGCGGCGGCGGCGCCTCGGGGGATTGGTGATGCGCTTGTGGACCCGCCTGTCGCGCATCCTCAAACACCGCTGGCTCGACGAGACCGACGCCGCGCGTGCGCTCGGCCCTGACGCGCTGGCGCACCTGGAACAGCGCGTGCGCGCCAGCGAGCTCAAACACAGCGGCGAGATCCGTCTCTGCATCGAATCCGGCCTGCCGCTGTCGTACCTGTGGCGCGACGCCACGCCGCGCCAGCGCGCGGTGACGATGTTCGGCAAGCTGCGGGTCTGGGACACCGAGTACAACAACGGCGTGCTGATTTACCTGCTGCTGGCCGAACACGCCATCGAAATCGTGGCCGACCGCGGCATCACGCGCCGGGTGCCGCAAGCGACCTGGGACACCCTGGTGGCCGGCATGCGCGAAGACTTTCGCAGCGGCCGTTTCGAGCGCGGGCTGATGCAGGCGGTGGACGCGGTGGACGGCATCCTGAGCCGCCACTTCCCGCTGGCCGCGGGGGATGCCAATCCCAACGAATTGACGGACGCACCCGACCTGCGCTAACGCAGCAGCGCAAGGTCAGCAGCGCGCGATCGTCAGCGCAAAGCGGTTCTTGCCGTCGCGCCGTTCGTAGCTCATGCGGCTGGCCGTGTTGCGGATCATCAAGATGCCCAGGCCACCGACCTGCGCGTCGTCCAGTGAATCGGGCAGCAACTGCGCATCGACTTCCAGCGGGTCGAAAGGCTTGGCGTCGTCGACGATGAGTACCTGCACTTCGTCCAGATCGACCTGCAGGTCAATCTGGACCTCACGCAGGCCGGTGCCTTCGTAGCCATAGCGCAAGGTGTTGGTGATGGCTTCTTCCAGCACCAGTTCAACCGCGGCCAGGGCGTGTTCATCGACGGCGTTGTTTTCCAGGAACTGGCGTGCCTGCAGGCGCGCGATTTCCAGCCCGCTGATGTCGGCCGCCATCGGGATCAGCAGCGAAGGCGAGACTCTCGGCATGGGCGGTGTGGGTGCGGGGGTCCGTGAACCAACGCTTCAGCCGGCCAACCGCACCAACGCCTGCGCTCGGTCGGGCACGATGGGGATGATCTGGTCCAGCGCCACCATCTCCAGCGTGGACTGCACCAGTGGCCGGGCGCCAAACAGCACCAGCTTGTGGCCGCGCGCACGCTGGGCGCGGGCGTTGGCAATGATCATGCGCACCCCCATCGACGCCAGAAAGCTCACTGCGGACAGGTCCACCGCAGCACCGCTGCCGCCGCTGCCGGCCACGGCTGCCGTGAAGCGGGCTTCAACCTGGTCCACACCCACGGTGTCCAGGCGGCCCAGGAGCGCCACGCACAGCAGGCCGGGGCCCAGTTCACCGACGTTCATTTCCATCCATTCACCCCCTGGTCAAGCTGGGCGGCGCAGCCCCCGAACATCGCATCCCGGCTGGGGCACCCGGGCGTTGGCCCGATCACAGTACCCGGGCCTTACGGCCCGGCTACAGCATTCAGGCCCTGGCGGCCCCGTCACAGCACATGCGCCACCAACATCGAAAATCATCGTCCAGCGGCCCTGCCCGCGCAAGACCCCGCACCACCCGGAACAGGTGCTCGGGTTCCGACACACCCGGATCATGAGGCCGACCAAGCAGTTCCAGAAAGTCCGGCAGACTGAAGGCCTGGCCGTCGGCGGTGACGATCTCGAAGACACCGTCGCTGAACAGGTACAGCTTTTCCCCGCGCGCCAGCACGGCCTGGCCGATATTGAATTCCACATCCGGCATGGCGCCGATGACGAGGTTGCGCGCATGCAACTCACGCAGCGCGCCACCGCCGGGCGGGCGCACGTAGGCCGGGTGGTGGCCACCGCAGGCGTAGCGCAGGTTGCCGCTGCGCTGGTCCAGCACGCCGTACCAGATGGTGAAGAACATGCCGCCGTGGCTGTCCATCTGAAACATCGCGTTCAGGCGCGACAGCACCTGCGCCGGGTTGGCAAAGTTGGTGTCGGGCAAATTCTGTTGGCGCAGCGTATTCAGCACTGTGACCACATGCATCGCCGCGCCCACGCCGTGGCCCGACACGTCCACGAGATACAGCACCAGGTGGTGTTCGTCCAGCGCGTGGTAGCCGAAGCCGTCACCACCCACTTGCGCGGAAGGCTGGAAATACCACTCCACGCGCACCGGTCCGCTGCGCAGCGGCTGCGGCAGCAAGGCCTGCACATAGTGGCTGGCACGGGACAGATCGCGGTCCAGTTCCTGGCTCTGGGCCAGTTCGGCTTCGTCGCGGAACTCGTGCTTCAGCATCTGGCGGCCCACCTGCAGCACGCCGCCGTGCGGCACGGCTTCGTTGGCAAATGCCCGCTTGCCGTCGACAAAGGTGCCGTTGGTGGACCCACGATCGCTGACCAGCAGTTCGTCACTGCGCAGCAGCACTTCGCAGTGCACGCCGGAGATTTCAGAGTCGCGCAGGATCAACTCGCACGGTGCGCGGCGGCCGATGCGGACCGGCACGCCCGGCAGCAGGCGCAGGCGCTGCGCGGTGCCAAGTTCGTCGGCATAGACGAGGTCGTGCACCCAGCCTTCGCGCGTGAGCACCTGCGGCACCCCGCGCTTGGTGGTGCGGATCATCGTGCGTTCGCCCTCGTCGCCGGCGAACCGGGTGGGGTGGTTCTCAGCCACCTTCACGGGGTTCGGGGGGTTCAGGGGGTTTAACGGGTCCAAGTCTGTCGCGTTTGAAATCAAACCGTCGCGCGGCAGGCGGTGGTGGAGCCCGACCAGTCGGCCAGCACACCGAGCGGCGTGCCGCAGCGCACGGCCGTCATCTCGGCAACGATGGACAGCGCAATCTCGGGTGGCGTGCGGCCGCCCAGGTTCAGGCCGACGGGGCCGCGCAGCATCTGCACTTCAGCCAGGCTGACCTCAAAGTCCAGCAGCCGCTGGCGGCGTGTCTCGTTGTTGCGGCGCGAACCCAGTGCGCCGACGTAGAAGGCGGGTGTCTTCAGCGCTTCCATCAGCGCCAGGTCGTCGAGCTTGGGGTCGTGCGTCACGGCGACCACGGCGCTGTGGGCGTCGAGGTTCATCGCGATCACCAGATCGTCGGGCATCTGGCGCGACAGCGTGACGCCTTCCATCGCAGACCAGCCTTCGTGGTATTCCTCGCGCGGGTCGCACACCGTCACGCGGTAGTCCAGCATCACCGCCATGCTGGCCAAGTAGCGGCTGAGCTGCCCACCGCCGATGACCAGCAGCCGCAGCCGCGGCCCGTGCACGGTTTCCAGCGCGGCGCCGTCAAAGCGCACCACGTCGCCTTCTTCGGACGCCGACAAGCTGACCATGCCGGTGGCCATTTCCAGCCGCCGCCGCACCACGCGGTGCTGTTCGATCGCAGCCAGCAGTTCACGCAGCTGGCTCTGCACGCCCAGTGGCTCCAGCACGATCTGCACCGTGCCGCCACACGGCAGGCCGAAGCGCTGAGCCTCTTCGGCCGACGTGCCATAGGTGGTGCTCTGCGGCAGGCGCGGCGCGAGTTCACCGCGCTTGACGCGGTCGATCAGGTCGTCTTCGATGCAGCCGCCGGACAGCGAACCCGCCACCTGGCCGTCGTCGCGGATGATCATCAGGCTGCCCGGCGGGCGCGGGCTGCTGCCCCAGGTGCGCAC
>JAYSYB010000417.1:0-13134 GCA_043716775.1 Rubrivivax sp. | reverse complement strand
CACCGGCTGCGCCTGTGGTCCAGCTGGGGTGGGCTTGGGCAAGGGCATAGGGCTGGTACGGCCCCGTGACCACCGACGGCACGCGGCGGTACAGCCAGCTGCGCCGGTTGTCGGCGCGCGGCGCGGTGAAGGCACTGCCCGAGACCAGCTCTGCGTACAGACCCTTGGCGACCTGCTGCGGGCTGTTGCGGCCCTGCGGCAGCGTGCCGGGCACGGCTTCGCTGGCGAACTGGTTGCCGAAGCCGGATTGGTAGTTGATCGTCATGGGGTCTCCTTCGGTGCCAGGCCTTCACTTAAATATGCACGGGCGGCGGTCAAGGCCTGCTGCAGCACGGCAACGTTGCCGATGTGGTTGGCCAGCAGCAGGATCAGGCGCGCATTGACGAGGCGGCTTTGTTCGTCGCTCAGGCCCTGGTGCGCATGGATGAGTTGTTCGTAGAACTGGTCGCCCGGCATGTAGGCGTGCAGCGGTGGGCTACCGGCGCTGCTGAAGTTGGGCTCGGTGTTCAGGGCGTCGAGGGGGCTCATGGTGTGTGTCCAGTGGCGCGCGCCAGCGCAGCTTGCACGGCAGCCGCGTCGATGCGGCGCCAGCGCGCGGCCACATGCTGGTCGGGCCGCAACAGGTACGCGGTGCCATGGCGGCCGTCCAGGCGTTCCTGCACCCTGCCCTTGTGATCGACGACGCGGGTGCTGCCGGCAGGCACGTCGCTGTCTTCGGAGCCGACAAGCAGGATGTGCACCGGCACGGACGATGCGGCAGTGGCAGCGGCAGTGGCAGCCCGTGCATGCCGCACACTTTGAGCGTCATCTGCAAATACCAGCAGTACAAATTGGTTGCCGACATGGTGCAGCAACCAACTGTCGCGGCCGTGGTGCAACACCGGCGCGTCGGCCAGCGGTGCGCCGGGCCGCATGCTGCCGGCGAAGGGGTCGCTGTCGGCCGTGTTCAACGGCGATTCATGCAGATGGGTCGGCACCGACAGCCGCCCCGAATTCACCAGCGCGCGCGCAAAGGCGTGTTCACCGGCCAGCGTCAGCACGGCATTGCGGAAGTCCTTCGACACCGCGGTCTTCGGCGTGATGAAGTCCGTGGAGCGCGTGGAGTTGAGCAGGTTTTCGTCGGCCGCAGCCACACGCTCGTTGTCATAGCTGTCCAGCAGCGTGTCTGGGGCCAGGCCGTCGATGACCAGCTTGAGCTTCCAGGCCAGGTTGTCGCTGTCCTGCATGCCGGAGTTCGCTCCTCGCGCGCCGAAGGGCGAAACCTGGTGCGCGGCGTCGCCGGCAAACAGCACGCGCCCATGACGGAAGCGCTGCATGCGGCGGCATTGAAAGGTATAGACGCTGACCCACTCCAGTTCAAAGTCCGGTCCAACCCGGCCAGGGTCTCCCTGGCCGGGTTGAGCCCCCTCGGGGGGTGGCGCAGGCGAAGCCGAAGCCTGGGGGCGGCAGTTCGCGAGCATGGCGCGGATGCGCGGCAGCACACGTTCTGGCTGCTTCTCGGCTTCAGGGTCGGCGTCCCAGCCGAGCTGGAAGTCGATGCGCCAGACGTTGTCGGCCTCGCGGTGCAGCAGCACGCTCTGGCCGGGGTGGAAGGGTGGGTCGAACCAGAACCAGCGCTCGGCCTTGCCGTCGGCAAACATCGCATCCTTGAGCACCACGTCGGCGATCAGAAAGCGGTCCTGGAAGACGCGGCCTGCCATGTCAAGGCCCAGCATGCGGCGGACGGGGCTGCGCGCGCCGTCGGCCACCACCACCCAGTCGGCGTGCAGGGTGTAGCGGCCGTTTGCGGTGTCGACTTCCACGACAGCACCGTCGCCTTGCGGCGCGACGCCCACCACCTTGTTCTGCCAGCGCAAGTCCAGCATCGGCAGCGATTGGGCCCGCTCGACCAGGCACTGCTCGAGGTGGTACTGCTGCAGGTTCACCATGCCCGGGCGGCAGTGGTCGGGCTCGGGTTGCAGGTTGAAGTGGAAGACTTCCTCTTCGCCGTGGAAGGTCCGGCCCACGTTCCACGTCACGCCCTTGGCCACCACCGCATCACCGAGCCCCAAGCGGTCCAGGATTTCGAGCGTGCGTTTGGCGTAGCACAGGCCGCGTGAGCCGACGCTGACGGTGTTGTCGTCGTCCAGCAGCACGACGGGTTGGCCTTGCTGCGCCAGGTCGATGGCGGCGGCCAAGCCGACCGGGCCGGCGCCGACCACCACCACCGGGTGGCGCTGCCGCCGCTGCGGCGCGTCCAGCTCCACCGGCCGACGGTAAGCGTAGCGCGGGTAGGTGTAGGTGCTGAGCATGGCCTGTCTGCCCCGCGCTTTCTACGCTTCCAGCGCCTTCCACATCTGCACGTCGCGCTCGGCGGTCCAGATGCGCGGGTCGGCGTGCTGCGTCATTTCGTCATAGCAGCGCGTCACATCAAAGGGCATGCAATGCTGGAAGATGACCCAGTGGCCGTAAGTGGGGGTCAGCTTGGCCATCGTGTCCTTGTAGACGGCGTTCAAGTCCTTGCCGGCCTTTACGCCCGCTTCCACGCTGGCGCGTACATCGGCAATGAAATTGCGCGTGCCGGCCAGGCCGGCTGCCACCTGTTCAGGCGTGGTCAGCGCGGCGCCGCGGCCCGGCACCAGTTGCTGAGGTTTCAGAGCGGCGATGTTGTCGAGCGTGGCCGGCCAGTCCTTGAAGTAGGCGTCGCCGGCGTAGGGCGTGGCGTCAAATTCCACCAGGTCGCCACTGAACAGGATCTTTTGCTGCGGCAACCAGGCCACCGTGTCGCCCTTGGTGTGGCCTCGGCCCAGTTGCAGCAATTGGACTTCCAGGCTGCCCAGCCACAGCGTCATCTTGCCGCTGAAGGTGATCGTCGGCCACGTCAGGCCCGGCGGCACGCTCTCGACGTTTTGAAAGAGGCGCGGGAAGCGGCCGATCTCGCTGGCCTTGTCCTGCTCGCCACGCTCAACGATGAGGTCGCGGGTGTCCTGGCTGGCGATGATCTGCTGCGCACCGTAGGCCGATGCACCCAGCACGCGCACCGCGTGGTAGTGGGTCAGCAGCACGTACTGAATCGGCTTGTCCGTCACTTCGCGGATGCGGCGGATGACGTCCTGCGCCATCACCGGCGTGGCCTGCGTGTCCAGCACCAGCACCGCGTCGTCGCCCACGATGATGCCGGTGTTGGGGTCGCCTTCCGCCGTGTAGGCGTAGGCGTTGTCGGACAGCTTGCTGAAGGTGACTTTCTTGACCTCCAGGTCGGCTTGCGAGGCGAATGTCTTGGTGCCCGGGGTGGTCATGAAGCGGCTCCTGAATGCAGATTGATCGTGCGGCGTTTGTTTGCTATTGTCTAACTTGTTCAGATTAGTGTAAATACCGGAAGTTTGGAGTGTCATGACCCAGCGCGGCATCCAGAGCATCGAAGTCGGCGGCCGCCTCTTGCTGGCGCTGACTGAGCACGGCCGCCCGCTGGCGCTGAAGGATCTGGCGCTGGCCGCCGGCATGAGCCCGCCCAAGGCCCACCCGTACCTGGTCAGCTTTGGCAAGCTCGGGCTCATCGTGCAGGACGGCAGCAGCGGCCGCTACGGCCTGGGGCCGCTGGCGCTGCAGCTGGGGCTGATCAGCCTGCAACAGGCCGATCCCGTGCGGCTGGCCACCGCACGGCTGCCGGACCTGGCGCAGGCCATCGGGCAGACTGTGGCCATCGCCGTCTGGGGCACGCACGGCCCCACCATCGTGCGCACCGAAGAAGCGCCATCTCCGGTGCACGTGACGATGCGCCATGGCGCGGTGATGAGCCTGCTCGGCACGGCATCCGGCCGGCTCTTCGCGGCACACCTGCCGCGTCCGGTGGTGAAAGCGGCGCTGGCCAAAGCGGCGTCTGCAGCCCGCTTCGACAAGGCCTTCGAGCAGGAGCTGGCCGCCATTCGCAAGGCCGGTTTCAGCCACGCCGTGGACTCCGCAGTGCCCGGTGTCAGCGGCCTGGCGGCGCCGGTGTTTGACGTCACCGGCGCGCTGCTGCTGAGCCTGACTGCCATTGGCGCGACGGCCAGTTTTGACACCCGGGCAGCCGGCGTGGCCGCGCGCACGCTGAAACGTTGCGCCGAAGAGTTGACGGCGCAGCTGGGTGCGCCGTCGGGCTGATCAGCCGCCCTGTTCCTTGAACACCTCGCGCGCGACGCGAAAGCTGTCCATTGCCGCCGGCACGCCGCAGTAGATGGTGGTTTGCATAAAGACTTCGCGAATCTCTTCCTTCGTCACGCCATTGCGCAGCGCGCCCTTCACGTGCAGGCGCAGTTCATGCGGCCGGTTCAGCGCCGTCAGCATCGCCAGGTTGAGCAGGCTGCGAGTGCGCCGGTCCAGGCCCGGGCGGTTCCAGATGTCGCCCCATGCGTATTGCGTGATGTGCTCTTGCAGCGGGCGCGTGAAGTCGTCGGCGGCGGCGATGGCCGCATCGACGTAGTCAGCGCCCAGCACCTCGCGGCGGGTCTGCAGGCCTTGGTCAAACAGGTCTTGGTTCATCGTGAACTCCATGGGTTGAAGAAGACAGGTCAGCGCCGCAGGCCCAGCCACATGACGGTGGCCACCACCAGCAGGCCGCCGCCCACTTGCACCGGCGCGATGGCCTGGCCCAGGATGGCCCAGGCCAGCACCAGCGCAAAGATCGGCTCGACATTCATGATCGCGGAATGGCCCACCACGCCCAGCCGCGGCAATACCGTGAACATGATCGTGAAGGCCGTGCCATACAGCAAGGTCAGCGCCGCAAGACCCCACCAGCCGGGCGCCGCCTGCGGCAGCTGCGGACCACCCTGTGCGGCCACTGCCACCAGCGCAAGCAGGCCCACCAGCGCCATCGTGATGGCCGTGCGGACGCGCCCGTCCACCGCCGCCACTTCGTGCTGGGTGATGACCAGCGCCAGGCCAAAGGTGGCCGCCGCCGTCAGCGCAAAGGCCACGCCGGCGCCAATCTGCCCCCACTGCGCGGCAGCGCCCAGGCCCGACGCAGCGCCCACCACATCCAGCGCCAGCGCCAGGCCCAGCAACATCACCGGCATGGCGCGCAGCACGCGCGGCTCTGCGCGGTGGCCGTACACCACGCGGGCCCACAGCGCGATCCACAGCGGGTATGTGTTGAAGGCCAAGAGTGCCAGCGCCACCGGCAGCCGCGCGACGCTGGAATACAGGCACAGGCTCTGCACGGCCACCAAGCCGCCGATCAGCAACAGCATGAGCCGCTGCCGGCTGTTCAACAGCAGCGGCACCCGCCGCTGCCATACGAGCAGGCCCACCACCAAGGCCGTGACGGCGCTGCGAAAGGTGACGGCGGTAGCGACATCCACGCCATGGTTGAAGGACAGCCGCGCCGCGACGTGGTTGCCACCCATCATCAGGGCGATCAGCAGCAGAGTGGCAAAGGCGCCGATGGGCAGTGCGGTAGCGGATGAACCCTTGGGCATTGCCGCATTGTCGGCGCCGCAATGTCAGCACCGCAATGTCAGCACCAGTTCGTCAGCGCCAACCTTCCCGCAACTCGCGCTTCAGCACCTTGCCGATCGCGCTGCGCGGCAGTTCGGCCAACACGCGCACGGCGTGCAGCCGCTGGGTCTTGCCGACCTGCGCATTGGCCCACTGGCGCAGCGTTTCTGCATCGCCTGCAACGCCATTCTTCAGGACACAAAACGCCACCGGCGTTTCGCCCCATTCGGCCGATGGCACGCCCACCACCGCCACATCGGCCACATCGGGGTGGCCGCGCAGCACGGCTTCAAGATCGCTGGGGTAGATGTTGAAGCCGCCGCTGATGATCATGTCCTTGCGGCGGTCGTGCAGGATGAGAAAGCCGTCTTCGTCGAAGCGGCCCACATCGCCGGTGCGGATGTAGCGCCGGCCTTCGGCGTCGAACCACTCCGCCGCCTTGCTGAGCTCGGGCTGGCGGTGGTAGCCCGTCATCATGCCGGGTGAGCGGCCGACGACTTCACCGCTCTCACCGCGCGCAACTTCGACGCCGTCTTCGTCGATGAGCCGGATGTCGTGGCCTTCAGCCGGCTGCCCCACCGTGTGCAGCTTGTTCGGGAACAGGTGTGCCTGCAGGATGAACGTGCCGCCGCCTTCGGTCAGGCCGTAATACTCCACCAGCGCACCGGGCCAGCGCGCCAACACGTCGGCTTTTAAATCGGCATGGAAGGGCGCGCTGGTGCTGAACTTGAAGCGGAAGGACGACAGATCAAAGCGGTCGAATTCGGGGTGCGCCATCAGCCGCCGGTACTGAACCGGCACCAGCATCGTGTGCGTGGCGCGGTGCGTTTGCGCCAGTTGCAGATACTGCAGCGCATCAAACTTCGGCAGCAGCACCACACAGCCCCCGTGCGCCAGCGTGGGGATCACGCTGACGAGCGTGGTGTTGCTGTACAGCGGCGTGGCAATCAGCGTTACCGCGTCGCGCCCATAGCCCGACAGCGCCGCGCGCTGCACATGCGCCCACCGCATGGCATGCGGCTGCACGATGCCCTTGGGCGTGCCCGTGGTGCCGGACGAATAGATCAGGTTGAAGGGCCAGACCGGGTCGATGGCCACGGGGGCGGGGCGGCTGCCCACGGGTTGCAACCAGGCTTCGAAGGCACCGTTGTCCAGCCGAATCTGTTGCGCGCGCGCCGGCCAGGGCACCCCCAAGGCGGCAGTGGCTGCGTCCAGAAAAATCAACCGCGAGTCGGCGTCGTCCACCATCGCCGCCAGCTGCGCGGCGGTGCTGCTGGGCGCCAGCGGCGCCACCGCCATGCCGGCGCGAAGGGCGCCCATGAAGAGCACCACATAGTCGATGGAAGACACGGCGCAGATCGCCAGCGTGTCACCCGGGTTGAAGCCCTGCTGCTGCAGCGTGGCGGCGATGCTATCCATGCGCTGGTCCAGGCCGCGGTAGTTCAGCGTTTGTCCGCCTTCACGCAGGGCAAAAGCGTCGGGCCGTTGCCGTGCATGGGCGGCCAGCAACGACGGCAAATCCTGGAAATCGGCGGGGGCGTTGTCATTCATCTGGTTCTGCCTTTCAGCGTTGCGGCATGTCATTGAGGGCGGATCCCAGCCTCACCACAGTCTTTTCGGGAATAACCGGCATGGTGGCATTTCAACGGTTCCGGTCGGCACGCATCGAGGCCAGACGGGCGGGTTCACGCGGGACAGGCGTTGGCAGGCTCGGGTTCGTCAGCGGGGATGTTGACGAGATGGTCATGCCCGTCCACCTGCAGGTACTTCCAGTCACCGTCGCGCAACGCACGCTGGCCAGCGTTCTGCATCGCCTCGCCGAAGGTTGTGGCGGCGACATAGCCCGACTGCAAAGGCTGAAGTGGGCGCAAAGCCCAGCTGCCATGCGCGGATCAGCGCCGTGCGGTAGCCGGCGCCGCGCAGCAGTGAAGGCAAGGTCGGGTGCTGCGCTGGCAAGCCCAGTGTCGCGTCGCTGCGTGCCCTGGCGGCAACGGGTTCTTCGGTCGCGCCGCGCAGCCGGTAAGGGTGGCGGCCGGTCATCGAGGCAAAGCGCGTCGGCGAGCAGACGGGAGAATTGGCGCAGCCCTGGGTGAAACGGATGCCGCACGCTGCCCGCGCGTCCAGCAGCGGCGACGGCGGGTCGATGCTGGCGTCCCGGCCGCCATCACGGCCAAGGTCTGCACAGCCCACATCATCGGCAACGAGGAAGTTCAGCCTGGGTCGGATCATGGCGCTTGTCTCCGAAAACGGCGCGGGGCTTGTGAGTCACCCGCTGCTTGAGAGCCACATGCGGACCGCGCAAAGGCTAACCCAGTTGCTCCGCCAGTGCGTGCCCGCAAGGAGGCCTGGATGCTGGAGCTGCCTGCATTTCGCGGACACTGTTCCGAACGGATGATGGTGGCCACGACGCATCAACACCTGGGCCGTCCAGCCAGCCAGCACAGTGAACAGGCCGTGCGCGGCTGCCCGGATTCCGTGCACGGTGCTTTCCAGCCCGCGATTGGGGTGGTGCTGAGCGTGCGGTCGGACTGGTAGACCCCTGAACCTGGATAGTTGTGCAATTGGCGTCCCGCACATGAAATACCCGTTTAGGCGATTGCCAGCCATAGGCCACAGCCGGCGACAGTGGCGAGACGTCGGGGCTGCAGAATCTCGTTGCAGTTCAGGAGAGGTGAAATGGAAACTCTGCAAAGTTCATGGAGCAATGCCTGCACGGTGTTGCGCACGAAGAACCGGCGCGAAAAGCTGGTGGAGGGCCTGTTCCACGGGCATGGCATCACCAGCTTCCTGCCGCGCCGAAGCGAGCTGCGGAAGTGGCCTGACCGGATCCAGACGCTGGAGACTGTGCTTTTTCAGGGTGATGTGTTCGTGCAACCGAAGGCTTGCCAGTGGTCCGCGTTCACACGCCCTTGCGTCGGAGTGGCGTGCCCATGACGACCACCGAGATCTTCCTGATCGCGATGCTGCTGATCTTCACCGTGCCGTACCTGATCTGGCGCCTGGGCAACACCGACAGCTTCGCACCGCTCGTCGTGGTGCAGATCCTGACCGGCATTTTGCTCGGGCCCGGCGTGCTTGGCGCAGCGATGCCCGAATACCATGCTTTTGTCTTCACGCCGCAAGTGGTTGGCGCGCTGAACGGCATTGCGTGGTGGGCGGTGATGCTGTTTGTCTGGACCGCCGGCATCGAACTCCATCTGCAAGAGGCCTGGAAGCACCGCAAGGAGACGGCCACGGTGGCCGGGCTCGCACTGATCACGCCGCTGCTGTTCGGCTGCTTCGCCGCGGCGGCACTGCTTGCATGGAAGCAGTCGTGGATCGGGCCGAAGGGCATGCCCTGGCAGTTCATCGCGGGCGTGGGCATGGGGTGCGCCGTCACGGCCTTGCCGATCCTGGTGCTGTTCCTGGATAAGCTGCACCTGCTGCGGCGCCCGCTTGGACAGCGCGCACTGCGGTACGCCAGCTGCGACGACGTGGCAATCTGGGGCGTGCTGGCGCTGATCCTGCTGGACTGGGAGCGCATCGGCCGCCAGTCGCTGTTTCTGATGGGCTTCGGTTTCGCGGCGTGGGGCCTGCGGGCGCTGATGCGGCGCCTGCCGGAGTCTGACCGCTGGTACCTGGGACTGATCTGGCTGGCGGCCTGCGCGCTGGCGTCAGATTGGGCGGGCCTGCACTACATGGTCGGCGCCTTCCTGTCCGGCATGGTGCTGGACGCTGCCTGGTTCGATCACAAGCGCATGGACGCCATGCGCGATCAGCTGCTGCTGGTGGCCATGCCGGTGTTCTTCCTCAGTACCGGCCTGCGCACAAGCTGGAGCATCAGCGCGCAGACCGTTTTTGTCGCAGCGGGCCTGCTGCTGATCGTCAGCATCGCGGGCAAGCTGCTCGGGGTGTCGATCGCCGGCAGGCTGCTGCGCTGGCCGCCAGGCGAGGCGCGCGTGATGGGCTGGCTGCTGCAGACCAAGGGTCTGATCGAGATCATCTTCGCCAACGTGCTGCTCGACAAGGGCATCATCTCCAGCGACGCTTTCACGGCGCTGCTGCTGATGGCGCTGGGCAGCACGGCGTTGGCGATCCCGATGCTCCGCAACAGCCGGGCTGCTGGGTCACCGGTCCCGCAGGCGGGGCTCGCCAAGCCGCCGGTGGCAAGCGAGCCTGCCGACTGAAGTGTGCCGGGACTGGCGCCGTCGTTGCGTCGCCGTCAGCCGCCTCCGGCGCGAACAACTGCCGTGTCGAGAGCGCCTCTGGCGGAGGAACCCGGCAGCAGGTGATCATGACCAATTCAGCCATCCAGCAAGAGGTCTGCGCCAGCTGATGTTGTCCAGGCCGGCGGACAGGCCGGACTGCACCTCGTTGAGCGAGGGTAAGCGGTCAATCAACCGCGTCCTTGCGCCGTACGCCGGTTGTTGACCAGCGATCGGCCACAGCAAGGCGCCACGGCAGCAGGGCCTCGTAGTCTTCGACGGTCTTGGCCCCGGGCAACGCAACCAGCAGTGCCCTGAGGTACCGGTAGCCGTCAACGCCGTTGGCCACGCAAGTTTGCAGCAGCGAGTACAGGTTCGCGCTGGCGTTCGCGCCGCCCACCGTGTCGGCGAACAACCAGTTCCGTGTTCCGACGACGACGGGGCGGATTGCATTTTCGAAGGCGTTGTTGTCGATCGGGTAGCGCCCGTCGTCGGCGTAGCGCACGAGCTTGGGGCTACTGCGCGGTGAGATAGTGCAGCGCCTTGCCCAGCAGGCTGCCAGGCAGCACGCCATGCAGGTGCTGCGGTGCCAAGGCCTGGATCTGCTCGAGCTCCGGTTTGCTGTGCCGCGTGCGCCGCTGCTGCAGTGCATCGGCATCGAAGTCGTCGCGCCGAGCCTCGGCTTCGACCTTGTACAGCCGGCCGATGAGCTCGATGAACTGCGCCGGCAACTGCTCGGGCCCCCGTCGGTCCTTGGGCAGCGCCTGCAGCGCATCGTGGAAGTACCGCCTGCAGTGCGCCCAGCATCCAAGGTGCACGAGTCGGTGCTGCCGGGCTATTGCCACGTAGGGCTCGTAGCCGTCGCTCATCAATGCGCCGCTCGGCCGCATCCCCTCGTACAGTGTCCTGGCCGAGTGCGTGCTGCGGCTGGGTGAGTAGCCGAACAGCCGAACAGCCGAACCGGTGGCCCGGTGCCGTCCTCGCCGCTGGCCTGGGTCATCTGCACCCGCATGCAGCTCTTGGCCTAGGCTCTTCGTCCCGGCTCCTTGAGCACATGCACTCGGTCTCGTCGCCGTGGACGATGAACGAGTCCAGCAGCGCGTCGCGCAGCAGGTTGATCACCGGCTGCGTCGCCTGGCCTACCCGCACGACGCTGGCGGCCAGCGTGTTGCGCGACAGCTCCGTGCCACCCGATCCACCCATGAAGCGACCCAGCAGCGCGGCCTGCCGGTACAGCGGCAGCCCATCGAGGTACTTCGACGTGATTACCCAGGCCAGCGCCGCCTCGCTGAGCAGGCCCTTAGGCGTCACCTGGGGCGGTTTGGGCGCCAGGCGCAGGCCGCCGTCGCAGCACGGGCACGCGTACTTCACTTGCTCGCGGCGGATCACGCGCACCTGCTGCAGGATGACATCCATTTGCTTGCTGACTTCAACGCCGATGTCGCGCAGGGCGGCGCCGTCGTGCGGGCACACGCGCTCGTTTTCAGGCAGTTCGTGGCCGCACATCGCGCGGCTGGGCCGGGTCCAGCGGCTTGCGGCCTCGCTTGGTGCCTGTCTTGGCACGTTGGTGTGCCGGCACCTCGACCTTGTCGCCCTCGGTCTCGGCGGCTGCAGGTTGCGCCTGTGCGCCTTGGACCTCGGCTTCGTTGAAGAACAGGTCCTTCTGGTGCGCGGCGATGACTTCGCTCTTGGCATCGAAGAGCTGGCGCTTTAAGCGGTTGAACGCTCCTTGAGCAGGTCGCGTTCGGTGCGTACCACACGCAACTCGCACAGTGCATCGCTCAACGCCTTCTTCAGCCCTTCGAGTTCCTCGGGCATGGGCATGCGGGTCATCGGCGCGCATTCTCTTCATCGCAATTGCCGACGTGGCCGTGATCTTCGCATCAGATCGTAACAACGTCGACCTGGCGCAATCAACTCATACAGTGGTGGCGCTTTACGCCACGTGCTCGTAGATCCGCTGGGGATGGCGCTGCACGACGCCGATGTCGATGCCCTCGAGCAACCAGTGCAGTTGCCCCAGCGTCAACGTCGGCACCGCGTTAGCGGCTGGCCAGATGAAGCGGTCCTGCTCCAGGCGCTTGAGCAGCAGCCAGTAGGCGTTGCGATTCCAGCCCAGGGGCTTCACGCGGTTGCGCCGCCGGTTGGTGAACACGTAGGTGCAGGGGGCGAATGGATCCAGGCCCAGCGCCTTTTCCACCAGCAGTGCCCAGGCCGCTGATGTTCAGCCGGAAGTCGATGGGTTCGCCGTGCAGGTAGACCTTCAGGGCTTCCGCGAGGCGGAGCACCGCAGCGCCCCGAGCCCTTCGAGGATCTTGATCAGGCCATCCAGGTCGGCGCCGCGCATGTCCAGCGTCGTCCGGTTAGGCAATCCAATCTGCACGTCCAGTACCGCGGCCGGAGGCGGCGGCAGCGGCGCCGAATCCACCTGAACCGCAACGAAGGCCGATGCTGATGGCATCTCGATGACGTCGCCCTGCGGCGCAGCAGCGCGGCCCTTCGCCCGCTCGTGCTGCCGCAACCAGTTGCTGAGTACGTTGGCATTAATGCCGCAAGTTCGCGCGCTCTTTGCCAGCGACAAGCCCGGCTGCTGGCTTGCTCGTACCAGGTCGGTTCGCGCCTGCTGGTCGTAGATGCTGCGGCCGTCGCGCTTGTGTCCGACAACCAGCCGCTTGCCAATCGCCTCGATTTTTTCTGTCATTACGCGCCCATCTTCCTACGTGGGCACGTCGGCTCTCAGGCATGGGCTCGGCGTTCAAGAGCGCTGTGAATTGACCGCTTACGGGAGGTCTACGCGCGTGCTCGGCAGCACAACAGCGCCGAGCAAGCCGGCCGGCGAACTGGCGGCCTGGACGAGCTGGGCCAGGCGACTGCCGGCTGAAGCCGTTCAAGAAGCTGGCCACGACGATCAAGGAGCGCTTCGACGCGGTCGTGCGCGGCATGCTCGACCACCGCAGCAACGCATATGTCGATTCGATGAACGGGCATCTCCGGCAGGCCAAGCGCGCAGTCTGCGTGCTACCGCACGGCCAAGAACTTCGTCGCCATCGCCTACTTGCGCCTGTCACGCCTGAAGAACCTGCCGGCTCACCCGTTCAGCGCCCCTGCGGCTGTCAGATGAAGCTGTCGCGTTCCACACGAAACGGCATAGTGCCCCTCAGGCGATAGGCCGCAAAGCGTGGCTCTTCCGCGGCAGCGAATTGGCTGACCAGCGCGCAGCGAGCGTGATGAGCTTGGTGCAGTTGATCAAGCGCAACGGGCATGAGCCGTGGTCTTACCTGCGGGATGTGCTTAAGCGGCTTCTCGGCCACCTGAACAGTCGCGTCGCTGAGTTGCGGCCGCATCGATGGAAGAATCCCGATGCCTGATCGTCAGCCGGCGATAACGTCATCGAGTCGATACCGCCAGGCGGGCGCGACGGGACGCTCACCTTTCGCCTACTACTTACAGTCATTGAAACTGTTGCGGAAACGGAAAAAGGGTCCGGTTCAAT